>DAINQP010000039.1:25722-31390 GCA_036742665.1 Vicinamibacterales bacterium
AAGGCCGCGCGCAGGTTAAGAAGAAACCAACCTATCGCGAGCACGAAGGCTGCCGTAAAGATCGTTCCCTGCGTCCGCAGCATCGTCGCATAGACGTGCTGATAGCCCACCTCGCCGAACCACAGCCAGTCCGTGTAAAAGCGAAGCAGTGATGGTCCTAGCAGAATGAGAAGGACCGCGACGAGGGCAGCGGCGAGGCGGCCTGGACGTCTCATGGGCGTGAGCCGCCATTGCGCGACGCGCGGCCGTAGCGAGCGGCTGCGGCCTGCAGATCGGTCTTGATCTCGGTGGCCAGCGCGGCCGGCGAGACGACGCGCGCGAACGCGCCCCAGCCGAGCACCCAGCTGCGCAGCGCCCAATCGTGACAAACGTTCATCGTCAATCGGAGACCACCCTCCTCGGCGTCGCTGATCTGCTGCGACGCGTGCCAGACGCGGGCGCGGACATATGGCGCCACGCGGGCATCGAATTCAATCTCTACGCGCTCGGCGGGTCCGGTGTTTACCCCGAGTGAATTGGCGAACACATCTTCGCCCACCGGCTGCTTCGGTGGCGTGAAAGTCTGCTTCTCGAGTGACGCCGAGGCAATGCGGTCCACGGCGAACGTGCGCACGTCGTTGTAGTCGGGCACGTAGGCGAGCAGATAGAGGCCGCCCTGGGCGAAGGTGAGGCGATACGGATGAATGAGGTAGTCCTTCACACGCGCGCTCGAGACCGAGTGGTACCTCATCGTCGTGACGCGGAAATGAAGGGTAGCCTCGAGGAGGCGAGCCACGATGTCGGCCGACGAGGTTCCACCTCGTGCACGTGGTCCGGCCTTGGCCGCAAGGACCGACGGCAGCCGATCGAGGAACTGCCGCATACGAGGCGAGAGAATCTTTCCGAGCCGCTCGAATGCGTTGGTCAGGTCGCGTTGAAACGGGGATCCGCCGACCGATTCGAGCAGATGGCGACTCAGGTATAGCGCGCACAGTTCCGCGAGTGTGAAACCACTTTCGAGTCCGCCGAGCACGTGCCCGTCGATGCGCCAACGTACGCGACCGTCCTCATCGCGCTCGTCGTACAGCGCGAAGCCGGCTTCCTGAAGTGCGGCAAGGTCGCGGCGAATCGTGCGTGTGGTGACTTCGAGCTCACCAGCGAGCCCGTCAATCGTCGCGCCGTGGCGCGATGACTCGAGGGCGTGCAGCACGCGCCACTGGCGGATGACCTCCTGGTTTCGGGGCACGACTCATCGTATCCGGTTATCCGCCTTCCTTGATGCGGCGGACTTCACGCCGCCGCCGGCGGTCGGGCGTGCCCGCGGCGCGAGCGGCCGCTCGGTAGGCGCGGTCGATCCGTCTGGCTTCGACCTCCTCGGGTGTCGGCTTGGGCGTGTGATCGTCGTAGAGTGCGCGGGCTTCGGACTTCTTCACGTGCTGATCGATCGCGATCCGCACGATGACGTCCTGGTGACGGCCGTACCCGCGGCTGATCCGAATGCGATCGCCCTCGCGGAGCATGCGATGCGGCTTGGAGTTCTCGCCGTTGACTTCGACCTTGCCGCCCTCGCACGCGCGTTTGGCTTCGGATCGCGTCTTGAACAGACAGGCGACGTCGAGCCAGACGTCCAGACGAACTGACTCGTTCACGTCAGATCAGGATTTCGATCTTGCCCTTGGTTTTGAGGCCGTTGACGAAGGCGTCGGTCTGCTGCTCCCGATTCATCCGCTCGAGATATTGCTCGAGCTTTGGCCGAACCTCTTCGAGCGGCACCGTGCGTCCCGTCTGCTTCTCGGCGACCTTGATGATGTGGAAGCCGAACTCGGTTTCGACGAGATCGCTCACCTGGCCTGGCGTGAGCTTGAACGCCACGTCGTTGAACGGGCCGACCATCTGACCCTGCTGGAAGAATCCCAGGTCCCCGCCGTTCTGCGCGCTGCCCGGATCCTGTGAGTGCTGCTTGGCGAGCGCGGCGAAGTCTTTGCCGCCTTTCACGTCGTTGAGAATGCCGGCGGCCTTGGTGCGAGCCGCGGTCTTGGCCGCCGCGTCGGCGTCCTTAGGAATTGTGATCAGGATGTGGCTCGCGCGGACGCGCTCGGGCTGCTTGAATTGGTCCGGGTTCTTCGCGTAAAAGTCCGTGACCTGCTCCGGCTTCACCGCCACCTTGTCAGCAATCGCGTTCTCGATCAGTTTCTGGACAGTGATGTCCTGACGGATGTCTGACCGTACTTGATCGAGCGTCGTCTTGCGCGCCGTCAGCATCTGCTTGAAGGCGTCCTCAGACGGGAACTGCCCTTGAATCTCTTTGATGCGCGCATCCACTTCGGTATCGACCGCGTCGATCTTGCGCGCGCGGCTTTCCTGAATGAGTAGTTTGTAGTCGACGATTTGACCAAGTACCTCGCGCAGCACGCGGTCGCGCTGTTGCGCGGGAACGGGACCGCCATTGCGCGCTTCGAGGGCCGCAACTGCGCGATCGAATTCAGTCTTGTTGACCGCTTCGCCGTTGACGCGCGCGAGTACGTCCGGCAGCTGGGCCGGCACCGGCTTGGCCGGCTCTGCACCGAGTAGTGCGCCAGCGGGCGGCGTCGTGCTTGCCTGCGGCCCCGCTGCGGCTGCGCTCGCCGTTGCGGCGCCTGCCGGTGTCTTGGAGCACGCGCAAAGGGCAACGATGGCAAGGATCGTGAGCGTTCTCATCAGGAGAGTTTCCTTGAAGAAATGGACTCGACCAACCCGTAATCGTACCACGCGCTACGGCGCTTGAGGCTGAGTCACCGTAAACGCAAGGCCGGCAATCGTGATCGTGGCGGTTCGCTGTGCGCCGGGATTGGCCGTATGGTGATATTCGACGCTGCCGCTGCCGGTTCTTACACCAGGCGCGACGGTGACCCATGAGGCATTGCTCGCCACGGTCCACGTGCACGTGCTCGTCGTCGATACGTTGAGGCTGCCGATGCCGTCGCTGGCTCCCACGAAGTCGGAGGTGCGCGACAGCGAATACTCGCATCCAGCCTGCGTGACAGTAAACGTGAGACCCGCGATCGTCAGCGTTCCGCTCCGCAGTCCGCCAGTATTGCCGGTATATCGGTATTCGACGCTGCCGTTGCCGACTCCCGAGGCACCTGACGCCACGGAGATCCATGCGGCATTGCTCACAGCCGTCCACACGCACGTGCTCGTTGTTGATACGTTGACGCTGCTCGAGCCGTCGCCAACCCGTACGAAGTCGGCCCCGCGTGCCAGCGAATACATGCATCCCGGCGATGGTGACGGGGCCGGTGGTAGCGGCGGCGGCGGTGGCGGGGGGGAAGGAACAGCGGAGGCCTGTGTCACCACGACTCGCTGATTGGCCACGACGATCGAGGCACTCCGTAGATCGTCGCGATTGGCCGCCACGGAGAAGCTGACGGTTCCGTTCCCACTCCCCGTGGTTGAGGATGTGAACGTAATCCAGGTGACATCGCGCGACGCCGTCCATGCGCACTCACTCGAGGTCGCGATGCTGAGCGTGCCGGAGCCACCGTTCGCGCCGGTGCCAAAATTCGATGGTGAGACGACGTACCGGCATGGCGCGCGCTGCGACACGCGCGCCTCCTCACCATTCACAACAATCGCGCCGTCGCGAGATGAGGCGCCGTCATTGGCGGCAACGCGGAACGACACCGTCGCCGATCCTTGTCCGGATACGGGCGACACCGCCGAGATCCAGTCTGTGGTCGTGGCCGCGTCCCACACACATTCGGGTTGTGTCGTGACGGCCAACGATCCTGCGCCGCCAACTGCATCAAGCGCCGGTGGTGTGGCTAGCGTCACCCGGCACTTCACCGGATTCGGACCCTGAGTGACTGTGGAGGATGTTTCGCAGCCGAAGACGAGCACACTCGCCAGCAGCGCCGCAACAGACACCAATGTGCCGCGGTGTCTTTCACTGATGCGATGGGAAATGAGCGTCACGAAAACCCTCAGCTGCATGGTCGCGTGCTGCAGCAGCGGAGGGCAATTCTACCGATCGATAGGCACCACTTTCGAGCGCGATCGTGTAGCCAGCTCAGCCGAATTTCACAGTGGATGCGGTGCGTAACAATGAACTGGCTTGCCAGCCCGTAGCTCGCGCAGGCGAGCGAAGGCTGGTGGCCAGGGCCGGAATCGAACCAGCGACACCCGCATTTTCAGTGCGGTGCTCTACCAACTGAGCTACCTGGCCCTCAGGAGTGGATTCCGAAGGACGTACAAAGCCCGAGTATAACATCTCCATCTTCCGCGAGGACTCGCCGGTGGCCGGCGGACCGGCGATTGAGAGGAGCCTCAGCGCAACACCAAGGCTTCCTCAGACGAGATCGGCAGCAGCGCGGGCTTATCGGCAGGGCGCGTGCTGGCAATCACAGCGCAATTCGGTCTTGTCTCCTGCCTGCCTGCAGTGATCGCTGCAGTACTTGCCGTAAGGCCCCTTCGGTTCGACCATGCACTGACAGGCGGGGTGTGCGCATTTGGCAGCTCCGGCCATATCGACCTCCGGGCCGACTCTACGCTCTGCCTCGATCCGGGCGCAAGGTCGTCTATTCAGAGCGGTGGTCTTGTCGATGACACGCGGCGGGCAGCGCGGGTCCGGGCGAAGTACGCAGACTCAAAACATGCGGAAGTCTGCCGATTGAGGATCTTCTACGGCTTTTCTCATAAATTCCTCACCCAACCTGAAACTTCTTGTTCTGTATCACGTGCGAGGACGTTCTTTTGTGTGCAACTGAGCGTTGGATCGGTAAGTATTGGCATGGTGAGAATTCGGCCGAGCTAGTTTTGCGGCCTGGAGCGGGGCCGAAACTGGCTCGTCACAAACCAATTGGGAGTCGTCATGGCTAGGCGCAAAATGAACATCGTACGAATTCCTGCTTCGGTGCAGGTCAGAAGAATCGCTGCCGCGGCACTTTTTGCCGTGACGCTTGTCTTGCTCTATGCGCCGGCCCGCGGGCAGACGCCAAACGTCGACCCTTTGCAGTACGCGGGCGGATTTCTGGTCACTGGCGACTACGCGGTTGGCAGTGTCGATCTCACGAATTCACAGAACCCCAGCTCCGGCGGCTTTTCGACGGGTACGATCAATATCAGCGGCGTACCTCCCAATGCCGACATTCTTGCCGCCTATCTGTACTGGGAGACGATCGCGCTAACCGGCGTCTCCGCGCCCGAAGCGGGCGTGCAGTTCAACGGTCAGAACGTCGTGGACACAGAGGTCGGCCTCGTGAAGAAGACGTTCGAGGATTTGGGGACGAGCGCCACGTGTTTCTCGTCCGGGAACCAGCCGTTGACGATGTGGGCGTTCAAAGCGGACGTGCTGCGGCTCTTGCCTCCGCAGTTGGACGCGAATGGCCCGACCGGAAAGCGCCTGGCCAACGGTGCGCACACGGTCAGGCTGCCAGATGCAGGTGGCGGGAACATCGTTCCGGAAAGCGCAGGCGCTGTGCTGCTCCTGGTGTATCGGAATCCCGTGCCTGACCTCGCGAAGAACCCCTTGAGAAGGGTTGTTGTGTACGATGGTCTCAAGCGGAAGCTTGATCTCGTCACGACCATTACCCAGACTCTGCGAGGTTTCTATGGGTCCTCGTCGGCATCCCTTAACCAGGGTGTCGCAAGAGCACGGCTCACGCATATCGCTGCCAGTGGGCAACCGAACGCGAACGAGCGAATCGTGTTC
>DAINQP010000040.1:0-2703 GCA_036742665.1 Vicinamibacterales bacterium
TCCGGCGACGTACGCGGCGACGACGTGCGCGGAGCGACCGGCGGTGGGCTGGAGCGTGAGTCGCCTGCAGCGATTTATCTCTCGGCGGCACAGTTTCCACAGTCCACGATGACTGTGCTGCTGCGCGGGTCCTCCGGCCCGTCCAAAAGGACGGGCCCTACGACCGACCTGACGGCAGTTGCCACAGCACTTCGAGTCGCGGTCCGCGAGATCGATCCCGCAGTGCCGGCCGACCAGGTGCGGCCGCTTGATGACTGGCTGACGGAGGCGGTCGCTCAGCCGAGGCTCACGACGACGCTCGTCGCGGCCTTTGCGGCGATGGCCTTGCTGCTGGCCGGCATTGGCATTTACGCCGTCGCGGCCTACGGCGTGGGACAGCGGAGGCCGGAGATCGGGCTGAGGATTGCGGTTGGCGCGACGCGCGCTCAAATCGTCGCAATGATTCTGCGCAGTGGCCTCACGTCTGCCGGAGCCGGTATGCTGATCGGGTTTGCCGGTGCGTTGGCAGTCAACAGGCTGTTGGCCGGACTGTTGTTCGATGTACGTCCCGAGGATCCGCTCGCCTTTGTAGCCGTCGCTGCCGTCCTCGGAGTCATCGCCCTCGTCGCCTGTTACCTCCCCGCGAGGCGCGCCGCGAGGGTCGATCCGCTGGTCACACTTCGCTCGCAGTAGTGGCCGTACCGGCCGCGGGGGACGGTCGCAGGTATAATCGCCGCTCGACTCGGGGAGTCGCCAGTGACTCCAGCTCCATGTCGGACATTACCTTCGGACCGTTCACGATCGATCTCGCCGCGAGCCGTCTGCTCCGCGGCGGCACCGAGCTTCGCATGCGGCCGCAGGCGTTCCACGCGCTCCGCACGCTGGCGGCGCACGGCGGACGCGTCATTGACTGCGATCAACTGATTCGCGAAGCGTGGGACGGCACGATCGTGTCGCGCCATACGGTGCACGTCACGATTGCCGAAGTGCGGCGGATCCTGACTGACTGCGGATCATGGATTGTCCATCAGCCAAAGGGCGGCTACTGCCTCCGCATTCCGAAATCCGACACGCTGATCCGCCACGGCTATCACTTCCTCGGCCTCAGATCGCGTGAAGGATTCGAGCGCGCGCTGGAGTGCTTTCAGGAAGCCGCCGCAGAAGCGCCACGCGATCATCGGGCATTCGAGGGCCAGGGGAACTGCCACCTGCTGATGGCGTCGTTTGGGACGCGGCCGGGACGCGAGATGCTGCCGGCTTTTCTCCACGCCTACGAGCGCGCCGTCGCGCTGGTTGGACCCACGCCCGAGCTGCGCTGCAATCATGCGCACGCGATCCATATGTACGAGCGGCGTCTGGCGGAAGCGCTGACCGAATTCGAGTGCGTACTCAAGGAAAGCCCGACGCTGACGCTGGCGCATGTTCGCAAGACGCTTCTGCTCGTCACCATGGGTGATCTCGATGCGGCGTTGGATTCAGCAAAGCGAGCGCACGACGCCGATCCGCTGCAGCCACTGGCCGTGGCTGCGGAAGTCAACGTTCGTCTCTGGCGACGTGAGTTCGACGTGGCGGCGAAGATCGGTGCCCAAGCCGTCCAGCTGCAGCCGTATTTCATGCTGTGCCGCGCGTACTATGGGGTCGCGCTGGAAATGTCCGGGCGGCTCGAAGACGCGCTCGAGCAGTACCACATTGGTGGCGTTATCACGCAGGGGCTGCCCTGGATGCGCGCGCTCGAAGGGGCGTGCCTCGTGAAGCTGGGGCAGAGGAGCGAGGCACGTGCGATGCTCAACGAGTTGCTCGCACGAAGGCACACCGAGTACATCGACTCGTACGCGATCGCGAGACTGCGGCATGCGCTCGGTGATGTTGACGCCGCCTTCGCCGAACTCGGACGCGCGATCGATGAGAGCGTCGGCGGACTCTACGCGATCCGCTTCGACCCGCTGCTCGATGGCTTCCGTGCTGACCGCCGTTTCACACGACTGCTCAAGCGCTACCTCACACCCGTCGAAGGCCGCGCGCATCAATCTGCGTTAGCCCTTTGATCGATATTTGAGCGTGGCGTCTTCGAGCGGCGCCATACGATTCCAACGCCAAAAACCGCGGGACCGAACCTGCCGCGCCGTAGCCCTCAGCGAAGGCGCGCCGATCAAGGAGACTTCATGCGCACAATCCGCGCCGCGCTCGCGCGCGCCAGCGTTGTACTCGCCGTGCTCGTCCTCGTGCCGTCTGCGGCCTTTGCCCAGGCCACTATCACCGGGATCGTCAAGGACACGTCAGGCGCCGTGCTGCCTGGCGTGACTGTCGAAGCGGCCAGCCCAGTCCTGATCGAGCGTGCGCGCTCGACGGTCACCGATGCGTCCGGTCAGTTCCGCATCGTCGATCTCCGTACTGGCACGTACTCAGTCACGTTCTCGCTGCCAGGATTCTCCACCGTCAAGCGCGACGGCATCGAACTGAGTGGCGCATTCGTCGCCGTCGTCAACGCTGATTTGAAAGTCGGCACGCTGCAGGAAACGATTGTCGTCACTGGTGAAACACCCATCGTTGACGTCCAGAGCACCGCTCGACAGACAACGATGGACAACGAGTTGATCATCTGCGCGGGCGCATCGCCCACGCCGTCGTGCTCGCCGACGTCGGCGCCGGAGACGGGCGCATTGCGTGACGTGGGTCAGCGCATTCAGCAAGCGCGCTGGACGTCACCGCAGACGAATCGCTTGC
>DAINQP010000040.1:2803-22324 GCA_036742665.1 Vicinamibacterales bacterium
ACGCGGACCAACGTCGGCTTCGATCTCACCAACGTGTTGAACGCGAACCCCGTGCTGACCTACAACGAGGCGTTTTCAACGACCGCAAATACCTGGCTACGTCCCAACTCGGTGCTGCAGCCGCGGCTGGTGAAGTTCAGCGCGCAGTTCAACTTCTGATCTGGCAAGGCGATCCCGCTCGGGCTCGCACACACTCCGGAAGCAGAAAGGGCGGACTCTCGGGTCCGCCCTTTTCGTTTTGGTCTGGTGGCGCACTCACGAGCCGAGCCACGAGTGAATCACGCGGATCGTGTTTCTCGGCCTCTCCTCCTTGCGCTTCACGACGAGGATCCGCTGGCCGTCGGGAGACAAGCCAAATGACGGACCGGGACTGTCGTTGAATTGCGTTTGCAGGATCATTCGCGGCGGTTTCCAGTCGAAGTTCGCACCGGCCCGCACTTCAGTGGCGAACCAGCGGTTGCCGCGCCGGAACACGATCTCGTTACACGTGCGGCACCATTTCGGTTCGCTACCGATGTCAGAGATCTTTTGGACGTGGTCGCCCACCGGCAGCGCCCGTACGTTGATACCCTCGTCCGCGAAGACAAGCCACCGGCCGTCCGGCGAGAGATCGTGAGTGGCTGCCCGGAAGCTCAGGTGCTGCGGGGAAGGCGGCGACGCGCCATCGACCGGGACGGAGACGACGGCGATGCGATTCGTTGGGAATTCGTAGAACGTGAGTCGGCGGCCGTCGGGGCTCCAGGTGCTGGGCGTGAGTCGTGTCGACGACTCGGCGACGGACACGGGGGGACGATCCGAATCCACTCGCTGGACCATGATGCGGTATGGCTGCCCCTCCGCAAAGCTCGTGTAGGCCAGCATGTCGGCATTCGCCGACCACTTCGGCCATCCGGCGCTGTCGGCTGCGGGCAGCCGCCGCGACGATCCACGGTCGATGTCATAGAGCAGGATGAAGTCTTTCGTGTCTCCCACCTGAATGGCGAGACGCCGACCGTCAGCGGAAAGATCGAACGAGCCGTAGATGCGCGGCTCGAGCGGCAGGAACTCACTCTGACCCTGCCGGCTGACCCAGGCGAGCGAGGCGACGGCCACGTCACCGCCGGGCACGTACGCCAGCACGGAATCGGAGACGGCAAGCTGGAGGTGGGGATAGAGCGCATGCATCCGCACGTCTGACGCAATGGGCACTGGATCGCCGATGGTCTGGCGCTCCGGATCGAATCGCGCCGCAAACACGCGTCCTGAGCGGCCGAACACGAGGTTGCCTCCCGGTGTAAGCCGCGCATCGTACCCCTCCGTCGTGAGCGTCTTGACGTTTTTCGTCGCCAGGTTCAGCAGTCGCACTTCCGCGAAGTCTGCGCCGATGCCCGCTTGCCGGTAGGTGACGAATACCGACTTCCCGTCCGGCGTTACGCGACCGAATCTGAAGCCCTCCCGGGCATCGGCAACCATGACGGGAGTGCCGCCTCCGATGTGCACGCGGAACAGTCGCCGGCCCTCCTGTGCGGCGAAGAACACCTGGTCATTGGGGGTCCATGTGCCCGTCACTCCGGTCGCCACGTCGCAGATCGACGTGGTCGTGCCGGTGACGAACGAGTACGTTTTGAGCTTGTCGTTCGTCAGGAAACCCAGCGAGCGGCCGTCGGGCGAGAAGAACGGGTGGAGTGCACCCTCGGTGCCGGCGAGCGGGCGGATCTCGAAGCTGTCGATCGCGCGCGCGAACAGCCGAACGCTTCCATTCGGGGATGATCCCACCCACACGAGCGTGCGCCCGTCGGGTGACAGGTCCAGCACCGTGGAATCGAAGCCGATGTCAGCGGCGACTGCATCGAGAGCCAAGAGCGCATCGGGCGGGACGCTGATCTCAGTACTCACACGCGCGGCCTGTCCGATCGGCACTGTCGCAGGGCCGCGCAGGAAAGCGGTCAGCAGCGAGCTAACCACGACGCCGAGGAGCAGGCCTGCGGCGAGGAGAACCGCCCCTGAAAACCGGAGGCGGCGAACCCCGCGGGCGGCGTCCACAACATCGCTACGCTCCGGCACAGCGACGGCGTCGAGGAGCTCGAGGCGCGCATCGCCGATGTCGCGAAGTCGTTGATTGACATCTTTCTGAAGACAGCGTCGCACGATGCGGAGGACCGAAGGCGGTGCGACCTTGGCCAGCGCCTCCCAGTCGGGTTCACGCTCGATGACCCGCGCAATCGTCTGAGAGACGTCGTCCCCGTCAAAGGGTCGCGTGCCGACCAGCATCTCGTACAACACGCAGCCGAACGACCACACATCCGCGCGTCTGTCGACAGTCTTACCGCGCGCCTGCTCAGGACTCATATAGGCGGCGGTGCCCAGGATGAGGCCGACGCGCGTGGCGGCAGGACTGATCAGCGTTGGCGACTGCGAGGCGTCGGCGGCAGCATCGATGCCGGTGGGAGCGAAGGCTTTGGCGAGACCGAAATCGAGCACCTTGACCATGCCGTCAGCGCGCACCTTGATATTGGCCGGCTTCAGATCGCGGTGAACAATGCCGTGCTCGTGTGCCGCTTCGAGCGCCTCCGAGATCTGGCGGGCGATCGGCCATGCCTCGTCGAGCGGCAGCGGGCCATGCACCAGACGATCGGCCAGCGTCGGGCCATCGACGAGCTCCAGCACGAGCCCCAGCCCGCTCGGAGATTCCTCGAGTCCGTAGATCGCGGCGATGTGGGGATGATTCAGTGCGGCAAGAACCTGCGCCTCGCGCTTGAACCGTGCGACGCGCGCGGGATCGAGCGCGAAGGCGGTGGGCAGGACTTTCAGCGCGACGTCGCGGCGCAGGTTCGTATCGTAGGCCCGATACACTTCACCCATGCCCCCGGTGCCGAGCAGCGCAATCACTTCGTAGGGGCCGAGCCGTTGTCCGGCGTTCAGGGCCATCCGAGTGTGAGTCTATCGCGCTGTTAACCATTTCGCGGTCCAACCGTCTTAGGGTCATGGCTCGCATCCAGATTTTGCGCACAGTGACGATCTGTCTTGCACTGCTGTCGGGCGCAGCTGTGTCTGGGCACGGCCTGGTGTTTGAGGCCGTATCGATCAAGACGAACCGTTCAGGTGAATCGCGATCGAGTTTCAGGGGCACCCTGAGTGGCATCTCCGTCACCAACCAGACGGTGATCGACATTATTCGCAACGTGTGGAACGTCAATCGCCTGCAGATCGCGGGCGGTCCATCGTGGGCGGGCGAGGACCGCTACGATATCGAGGCGAAGGCGAGCGGGAAGGCGGGCCGCGACGAGCTGGTCGCGATGATGAAGACGATGCTCGCCGAGCGGTTCAATCTTGCTGTACATCAGGAGACGCGGCCGATCCCGGTCTATGTCCTCGTCCTCGCCAGGGCCGATGGACGACTCGGACCGACGCTTCGCCAATCGCAGGCCACGTGCGACAGAAGTAGTCCGCCGGCCCCTGGCACACCACCACCACAACCGCCGCCTCCACTGGGTGGTGTAGACCTTCCGGCATGCGGAACGAACACCGGCAGAGGAGTGCTCCGCGCGGCGGGCATCGAGCTGGAGGCCTTCACGCGCAACATGGCCGGTGCGGCCGGCCGCATCATCGTGGACAAAACGGGCCTGACCGGCACGTTTGACATGGTGCTCCGCTTCAACCCGGATCCCAACGACACGTCCTCCGACGCGCCGTCGCTCTTTGCAGCGGTTCAGGAGCAACTGGGACTGAAGCTCGACCCGCAAACCGCAGCCGCTGACGTTCTCGTGATCGATCGGGTGGAGAGGCCTACCGAGAATTGACCTTCGCGAGTGCGCCGAACGCCGCGTAGAACACTTCGTCTGCGACACGGGTCCGGCCTGAGGATGCGCTGCATCACCGGGCCTTCGATCAACGCGTGAATCACCCGCACGAGATGCTTCGGCAGCGTCGGCAGCTCGCCCCGGCGGCGCTACTCGCAGCGGAGTGCGATAGTCGGATCGACGGAGATCGCTCGCCGCATGGGGAAAAAGGCCGCGATGATCGCGACGAGCGCAAAGAACAACGGCACCAGTGCGAACGTGGCCGGATCGGTCGGCGTCACGTTCCATAGCTGCGACTGAATGAGGTGAGTGGCAGCCAGGGCGCCGGCCATGCCCGAAAGCAGGCCCAGCCCGACGACCAGGAACGTGCGCCGGCCAACGAGGCCGACCACTTCGTGCCCCGCCGCGCCGAGAGCGACGCGGATGCCGATTTCACGCGTCCGCTGCGCCACCGTGTACGCCATGACGCCGTAGATGCCGATCGCTGCCAGCAGTGTGGCCGCAATCGCAAACGCGGTGATCGCGAATACGAAATAGCCGCGTCGCGGAATCACCGACTGCATGCGGTCTTCCATCGTCCCGATGTTCGAGAGGGGACGATCGGGATCGACAGCCGCAACGATTCGCCGCGCCGCTGGGAGCAGACGCATCGGGTCACCGGTGCTGCGCACCATGAACATCATCTGTCCGTAGATGTTGGCGCCGGCCATGCCATGTCTGGCCGGCTGCTGCAAGTACGACGTGTAGATCGCCGGCCGGAGTTCGCCTTCGATGGTGAGGGGAATGTCACGCACGATTCCGATCACTTTGCGCGGCCGCTCGTCCGGCGAATTCAGAATCGTGAACGCCTGTCCAAGCGGGTCCAAGTCGGGCCAGAACCGGTGCGCGGCACTCTCGTTGATGATGGCCACCCATTCTCCGACGGACGTGTCCTGCTCGGTGAAATCGCGGCCGCGAAGCGGCGACGAGCGGATCGAGGCGAAGAACTGCGGCGTGACGAGAAAATACGCTGCCGTCGATGTGTCGCGAGTGTCGAAATGCGCGGGCACCGCGCCAACACCGATCGCAAAGCTCTGCGGAGGTATCGCAACCTGGGTGCTCGCGCCGTGGCCGTCGCGGATGATGGTCACGGTAGGTACGACCACGCTGTTCAAGAGAGCGCTGGACGTGCCCGCCACTGCCTGCGCACCCGGAATCGCGCGCAGACCGTCGTAGATCCGTTCGAGCGCGATGGATGGTGGCGGACTGATCTCGAAGTAGGGAACACCGTTTCTGGTGCTCGCGCGCTTCAAGTAGTCAGATAGCGGAATGTGCACTTCGAACGTGAGCAACTGTTGGGTGTCGAAGCGCAGATCGCGGGACATGACGCGCACGAAACTCTTCATGAGCAGTCCGGCACCGACCAGCAGGACCATCGTGACAGCGATTTGTACCGCGACCAGCGTGCCCCGTAATCTCGGACGACGTGAGCCGCTGACAGCGGCCGGCTCTTTCAACGTGTCGGTCAACGAGGCTCGCGCGTGCACGAGCGCGGGCGCAAAACCGCACAGCAGCCCGGTCGCGATTGCCACCATTGCTGTTGCGCCGAGCGTGCGCATGTTCAACGTGATGTCGGCGATAGCGACAGCGCCCGGCGGAGGATTCATCGCGACGAGCGCTCGAATGCCAATCCAGGCCACGACGAGTCCGAGCGCACCACCACCGAGAGAGAGCAGCACACTTTCCGTCAGCAACTGGCGAACGATGCGTCCACGTCCAGCGCCGAGCGCCGTACGCAGCGCCATCTCGGGGCCGCGGACGAGTCCTCGCGCCAGCAGTAGTCCCGCCACATTCGCGCACGCGACGAGCAACACCAGCAGGACGGCGCCTTCGAGGATGTACAGGCGACCGCGGGTCCAGCCGAACATCGCCTCGCGAACCGGCTTGACGCGGACGCCCCAGCCGGTGTGCCGATCCGGTTCGACACGCGCGAGCCGCGCGGTAATGGTCTCGAGATCCGACTGTGCCTGATCGATCGTGACGCCGTCTCTCAGGCGTGCAGTGACGACGAAGAATCGCTGCGGATTGCGATCCTGCGAGCGGTCCATACGCAGCGGGATCCAGTAGTTGGTCTGGTCGTTGGGATAGCGGAACGTCTGCGGCATCACGCCGATGACGGTCCGATTGATGCGGTCGAGACGGACCTGCTGGCCAACGACGTCAGGACGTCCGAAGAAGCGCTGCTGCCACAAGCGGTGGCTCAGAATGATGACTCGCGAGGGTGCGTTCTCCGGTGCGGCCTCATCCTGCTCGGTGAAGAGCCGCCCGAGCAGCGGCTGCACGCCCAGTGCGGAAAAGGTGTCAGCCCCGATCGACTGCCCGCCCATCCGTTCTGCTGGTGCGCCGTTGGTATCCGCACCGAAGTCGGCGTTGTGTCCCATCGCGGCGCCCATGACGGTGAACGACCGGTTCTCGTCGCGCCAGGCGAAGTAGTCGGCCACGCGCGCGTGCGTTTCTTCTTCCGGACTGTCCACGGGATACGTGCGGAGGACGACGACGCGGTCGTCGTGCGGGAAGGGCAGGCGATCGCGCAGCACCGAGTCGATGACGCTCAGGATGGCGGTGTTCGCGCCGATGCCCAGCGCCAGTGAGGCGAGCGCGACGACGGTGAAGGCGGGGTTGCGCCGGAGCATCCGTGCGCCGTAGAGCACGTCCTGCCGCAGATCGTGCAGCCACGCGACCTTCCGTGTGTCGCGGCTCTGTTCTTCGAGTAATGAAATGTTGCCGATGGCACGGCGGGCGGCGAGTTGCGCCTCACGCTTCGACATGCCGCGTTCGACGAAGTCCTGCGTCAGTTGCTCGACGTGAAACGACAGTTCTCTGGCGAGTTCTTCGTCAACCGCATCGCGCCGGAACAGCGCGCGCCAGCGTTGACGCGCGACTCTCAGCAGCCTGACAGACATTTACGCGCGCTCGAGGAGAAGGCCGACTGCAGAAGACAGCCGATTCCACGACGCGAGCTCACGCGTCAACTGACGACGGCCCTCTTTGGTGAGCGCGTAGACCTTGGCGTCGCGACCGTGTTCACTGCTCTTCCACTCGGCCGTGATCCACCCCTGGTTCTCGAGGCGATGCAGCGCCGGATACAGGGAACCTTGCTGGACCGACAGTACTTCGCCCGACAGGAGCTGAATGCGCTTGGCGATCCCCCACCCATGCAGCGGCTCGCGCACGAGCGTCTTGAGGATGAGGAGATCGAGCGTGCCTTGGAGCAGATCAGAAGGCTTCGGCATGGCTTGACAAGGATACCTCGATTATCGACAATGCGACACCTCGAACATCGACACTAGTTGGTGGTTCGTAGTTCGTAGTTCGTAGTTCGTGGTTCGTGGTTCGTAGTTAGTGGCTTGGGCGCCGAAGCGCGAGAGCGCGAAGGCGGCTTGGTGATTCATGCGGATGCCAGCGCTGGTCTTGTGTGCGGCGTTGTGCGCGACAGCGCTGACTGCTGCGAGCGATGGGTTACAGGTACGCAGCATCGATGGTCGGGCCTTCGCGCTGTTTGCGCCGAAGAGTCCGGTCAGTGCGGTGTTCTTCATTGCTACCGATTGCCCGATTTCCAACTGGTACGCGCCGACGATTCAGCAGGTGTGCCGTGACTACGCGACACGCGGCGTGGACTGCACGCTGGTGTACGAAGATCTCGACCTCGGCGCCACGCCAGTCACGCTCGATGCCGCGATCCGCACCCATCTGCGTGAGTACCGCTACGGCTCGATCACAGCGACTGTCGATCACACGCGGGCGGTAGCGAGGCGTGCGCACGCGACCGTCACGCCGTCGGTAGTGCTGGTCGATCGCGCCGGCGCGATCCGCTATCGCGGCCGCATCGACAACGGCTATGCCGATCTCGGCAAGCCGCGTCAGCACGTGACGTCGCACGACCTGCGCGCGTCGCTCGACGCGCTGCTGGCCGGACGCCCGGTGCCGACGCCGGAGACCGAGGCGGTGGGTTGCTACATCGCCGATCCAGCGGCGATTCAGAAAAAGAGGTAGGGTCATGCGCCGATATTTGTTGCTTTCCCTCCTTGCGGTGGTGCTGATTGGTTCCGCTGCCGTACTGGCTCAAACCGCGCGACGCAGCGCCACGGCGCCGGCATCGGCTACAGTGACCTTCACCGAGACCATTGCCCCGATCGTGTACGGCAACTGCGTAACCTGTCATCGCCCCGGCCAGGCGGCGCCATTCTCGTTGATCTCGTATGAGGACGTGGCGAAGCGCGGCGCGCTCATCGCCCGCGTCACCGAGGCGCGCTATATGCCGCCATGGCACGGAGACACTGAGTTCGGTGGGTTCATCGGCGAGCGGCGTTTGACCGACGCGCAAATCGCGACGATTGGTGCGTGGGTCACGCAGGGGATGCCACGCGGCGACGAGCGTCGTCTACCGAAGTTGCCGGAGTTCGCGGCGGACGGATGGCAACTCGGCGAGCCTGACCTCGTGCTCGAGATGCCCGCCGGGTTCGACGTGCGTGCGAGCGGTCCGGATGTCTTCCGCAACTTTGTGATCCCGACGCGGCTCACCGAGGACAAGTGGGTGCGAGGCGTCGAGTACCGTCCCGGCGCGCGCAAGGTGGTGCATCACGCGATCTTTGCCGCCGTGGCGGGCGGCAGCCTGGCCGCGCTGGATGGTGCCGACGGACGTCCGGGCTTTGGCGGGATGGGAACGGTCGGCGTGCTCAACGGCAACGGCCAGGGTTCGCAGGGGCTTGGTGGATGGGCGGTTGGCGCCACGCCGCAGATGATGCCCCCGGGCGTCGCAACGCGGCTGCCCAAGGGAGCGGACTTCCTGCTGCAGGTGCACTTCCATCCCAGCGGAAAACCGGAGACCGAGAAATCGCTGATCGGCATCTACTTCTCCGATCGGCCGCCGGATAAGGACCTGATGACGATATCCGTGCCCACGCTCTTCGGCGTCGGCGCGGGCATCGACATTCCCGCTGGCACAAAGGAGTACTCGATCAAGGAATCGTTCACGCTTCCTGGTGACATGAAGGTGTACAGCGCGGGCGCGCACGCGCACTATCTGGCGCGGCAGATGATCGCGACGGCGACGTTGCCCGACGGATCGACGCGCTCATTGCTCCGGATCACGGACTGGGACTTCAACTGGCAGGATGGTTACGTCTACAAGCAACCATTCACATTGCCGAAGGGAACGCGCATCGACGCGACGATCACCTACGACAACTCGGCCGAGAATCCTCGCAACCCGGTCAGTCCGCCGCGCCGGGCGGTGTTCGGCGAGCAGTCGTTCGATGAGATGGGTGCGGTTCTGCTCGATTTCGAGGTAGTGAATAAAGCCGATAAGCCGGCATTCGAGCAAGCGATCGGACTGCGCGTGAAGGAGGCGATTCAAGTCGCGGGCAAGAACGGGACGCTCGGCCGCTTTCTCGCGCGGGCCAACCGTGAGCGGGGCGGCCGGCAGCAGCTGACTGTCCTCGACCGCAGCGGTGCGGTGATTACGCGCGTCGCGGATCCGGCGTTCCTGCAGCACGCGGCGATGTCACCAGACGGCAAACAGGTCGCTGTTCTGAAGGTCGATTCCGACACCGGCTACGAAGACATCTGGATCTATGACGTGGCGACCGGCACAGGCCGCGCGCTCACCAACGACGAGGCGCGTGACATGGCACCGGTCTGGTCAGCCGATGGCCGATCGATCGCATTCGTGTCAGCGCGCGAGAACACGTTTGGGATCTATCGCCGGGCTGTCGACGGGCAGAGCGCCGAGGAGCGGTTGTATGTGCAGAACACCGGCGCGACGATTTTCCTCACCGACTGGTCCGCTGACGGGAAGCTGCTGACGTTCTGGAGCAACGACACGATGTATGTGATGGCGCTCACCAGCGATCGCCCGCTCGCGCAGCTGGTGAACGCGCGCGGCGGACGCTTCTCGCCTGATGGACGCCTGCTCGCATATAACGGGCTGGCGCAGCCGCCTGGCCGGTTCCATGTCTACGTGCTGCCACTCGATGCCTCGTCGGCCGCGAGCCTCGCCGCATCGCTGAAAGCGACGCCGAAACAGGTGTCGATCGACAACGCCATCGGCGGCCTGTTCTGGCGGCGCGACGGACGCGAGCTGCTGTTCATGTCGCAGCCGCCGAAGCCGCTGGTTATGGCGACGGATGTTACGAGCACGGCGGCGGGTGTCGAGTCGGGCACACCGCGCGTGCTGTTCGCGCTGCCGCCTGGCGTCGGCGGTCCCGCGCAGTTGAGCAGCGTCGCGACGCCGGACGGCGATCGGTTCGTATTTGCTCTCAGCCTGCCGCCGCGCGCGCCCACGCGATGAACTCCGCGTTGCCGCTCTCGTTCGCAACCGATCGACGGACGCATCCGTTCGTGAGTCATCGCAATTAGTACTCATAAGCGGCCCGGGTTTTGTCGCCCTCTTCGACGCGCGACAACGATCTCGCTAAGTCCTACCGTTAGTTCCGCTCGAATTGTCTCGCTTCCGGTATTCTTGTGCCGGGGGCATCTGATGAGACGTGCTGGACTTCTAACCGCGATCGTCGTCGCCGGCGTGACTGTCGCCGGTGTCGCGGCGCAACAGCGTGGCGGCGGACGTGGAGCCGGGCCGCGAATTCCGCCAACCGGCACGATCGAGAAGATCAAGGACAACCTCTACAAGATCGGCGGCGCCGGCAGCAATACGACAGTCTTCATCACCGCCGAGGGCGTCGTACTTGTAGACACCAAGCTGGCCAATAACGGGGACGCGATCCTCGCGCAGGTCAAGTCGGTGACCGACAAGCCGGTGACGACGATCATCAACACGCACGTCCACCCGGATCACAACGGCAGCAATGACTATTTCAAGGCCGCGCGGCCGATGATCCAGGTCGTCACGCACGAGAACACGAAGAAGTGGGTGGCGGCCAATCCAAAGGCCAATCCTGCATGGATGCCCGACACCACCTTTACTGACAAGACGACGCTCGGGAAGGGTAAGGACCGGATCGACCTGTACTACTTCGGTCCAGGTCACACCAATGGTGATGCGTTCGTGGTTTTTCGGGCCCTGCGAGCCATGTGCATCGGCGACCTGATGGCGTGGAACATGGCGCCATTGATTGATCCGGCAACCGGTGGCAGCGTGATCGCGCTGCCCGACACGCTCGAGAAGGCCGTCAAAGGGATCACGAACGTGGATGTCGTGATTGAAGGCCACGGCAACGTCAATACCTGGCAGGGCCTCCGTGCCTACACGGAATTCAATCGCGCGCTGCTGACGGCCGCAAAAGGGGCGTTGTCGCGCAAGGAGACACCGGAACAGGCGCTCGCGGAACTCGAGAAGAACCCGAAGTTCGGCGTCTTCATGACGGAAGAACTGTTGAAGGATCTCGAGTACGGCGGCACGCCGAAATCACGCGCGCTCATCAATCTCAACGTCGCGTTCCAGGAACTCAAAGGCGAGCCCGTCACCACGAACTTCGGTCCACCGCGAGGCGGCGCTCCGCCGCCAGCGCCCCCGTCCGGCGCGGGCCCCGCACCGACATCGCCTCCGCAGGGCAAGTAGAGAAATGCTCTCGCTGTTGGTGGCGACGCTGATCGGGGTGTTCATCACACCCGACGGCATCGTCATCGGCGCCGATACGGCGCTCAGTAATCTCGGGGGACAAGTCGCCAGTCAGCAGAAGTACTGCATCACCGGCCCGCGGTCAGTGGCGACGATGCAGGGCGCGTACTGGCTCGAAGATACGGTCACCAAGGCGACCGTCGAGTTGCACAATCGGTTCCGCGATCTTTGCGCGGAGGTTGGCAGTTCATTGTCGCCGATGACGCTGCAGCAGCAGGCTGATCACATCGCCAACGCGCTGCGAACTGACCTGGTCGAGTTCCTGCAGCGTCTGCCTGCTGCGGACGTCATCTCGTACGCATCAACGCCCGTCGTCGCCAGAGTGGCGGTGAGCGGATACGGAGAGCGCGGCCCGGAAAGCATTGTCGTCGGCCTCGGCATTGCGATCGATCGGCCAACGAATCGATGGGAGGCGCAGGTACGGCCGCTGGCGCGTCTCACGTTTTCTGAGTGCGGCGTCAGGTTCCACGGCCAGGAAAGCGTCGTCTCGGTGCTGAGGACGGATAAGGGTGTCCGCATCCCCAAAGCCGACATTCAACAGCCCGATATCACGAGGCTCGCCGGACTCTTGAGAGGCGAGTGTGGTGAGACGACCACTCGAACGGCGGCCGCGATGTTCTTGCAGGCGGTCCGGCTGACTGTCACGCTCGGTCCAGGCTTCGGAGTTCCACACGGCGTCGTCGGCCTGCCGGTAGACATCATCGTCATCCCTCGCGACGGCGCGATCGACGTGCAACGCGTCACGTCGTGGTAGTCGCCTGATAGAGCCGTTGCCGAAGCAGCTCGTACAAGACAACACCCGCCGCAGTCGCGACATTCAACGAACGTTTCTGCCCGAGCATCGGAATCCTGATCACCGTGTCCACATGTGCGGCGAGCGTGGACGATACGCCATCGACTTCATGGCCGAAGACGAGACACACCGGCCACTGCGGCGTCCATTCGAACAGGTTCACCGCGTCCGGAGACGTTTCCACGGCCACCGTGTGATAGCCCTCAACTGCGAGCGTGTGCAGCGCATCGTGTGCGTCCGGCTGAAAGTCCCACCGCACGGTCTCCTCGGCGCCAAGCGCAGTCTTAGCGATCGCGCGACGCTGCCGTCCGCCCTGGTCGGGACGCGGCGTGATGCCGCACAGCACGACGCGATCGACCCCCGACGCGTCGGCGGTGCGAAGGATTGATCCGGTGTTGTACAGGCTGCGGATGTTGTCTAAGAGTACGACGATGCGCTGGTCGGAAGGATCAGGCATCGTCGTCTCGAGTGAGGTGTTATCGCTTCTTGAACGTCAGCTGAATGCCGCCTTGGGCGCTGGCAGTCACACCCGTGATCGTCGAACCGTCGGCGGAAAGCTCGCCGGCGTAATTCCACGATTGCGTGTTCGGAAATTCGAAGTTGATCCGGCGATCCTTCATCGCGAAGCTGCGCAGCGGCTGATTGATTGGCCGTTCCTTCGGGAGCGTCGTGCCAATCAGTTTGCCGAGCACCGTGCCGTCGGCGTTCTTCACGAACTCCAGCTCGATGTCGTAATCGATCGTCTTGATAACCGGCCGTCCGACCCACTTGCCTGCGAGGGCATTGGCGATATCCGCGGAGACCTGGATCGGCTTCGCTTCCTCTTTCTCCGGGTTCGCGCGCTCGTGACGCGACGTCGTCGTGTAGTTCGGAACGATGGTGTTGCCCTCGTGACACGCGTATTCCCACCACTCGTAATTGGGATCGTTGCGCATCGGGTAGCGTACGGTGAACGAGCCGGTGAGTACAACCGGATCCTCGGTCTTGATCTCGTAGAGCCACATATCGTCGTTCAACCGGGTGATCCGCTCCGTCGTCTTCATCTGATCGCTCTGCGGGAAACGATTTCCCGCTGGCGCTCCGACAACCGCCAGGTTGATCGTTGGCGCGTGGCCGCCTTTGTAATTGGTGGTTTCGACGACGAGCGTGTTGCCGTCCCATCGTCCGCGCGATTCGCCCATGTACTGCTTGTGCGCGGCTTTAAGGGGTGGCCGCCCATCGGTGTAGATGACGCGCGCGTCGTGGATCATTTCGAGCTCGAACACGACGACCCCAGGCGCCTGCCAGATCGTGAAGCCGCCGTTATACCGATACGGCATCATCGACGAGGGCATGCCGCGCGTGGTGCAGCGGTCCCAGCTGTCGAAGTCCGTGGTCCAGTCGTAGGACGGCGACTCGCCGGGCAGCGACCAGCCGCTGCGCATCTCGAGCGCGCGCTTTTTACCCTCGGGGGTGAGCGCCGGCAGCAGTCCGCTCGGCGGATCGACGATGAGCGTGGTCTGCCGCTGTGGAGTGGCCGGGTCGGTGACGCCCGAGAGCAGCGCGCGGCCGAATTCACCTTTCTCGATCAGTTGACGGCCCAAGTCGCCTCTGCCGGCAGCCTGGTCGATCCGCTGCTTGTATTCCTCTGGCGTCCACCACGCCTTGTTCATGTCACATGGCGCTCCGCCGAACCGGACGGCGTTCGCGCACCGCTCGAGCGGAATGCCGGCGGCCTGCATCATGTTCAACTTGGCCTGAATGTCGGGTTCACCCCAGGGTGTTTTCGGGTGCACCCAGCCCTTCGGGGTTTCAATGAAATGATTCGCCTCGCTTGGCGGGCCGAGAATCGACTGGCCGTGCGTGGTGGCGATGAAGATCGTGACTGCGGCGGCGCCGATGAGCAGGTTCCGCAGTGTCTGCCGGAGCGCCTGGTCGGCGTTCCTTCGCGTCGGCGGGAACCCCTGGTCGGTGTTCCTTCGCGTCGGCATAATCCGATACATGGTCACTCCTAGTGACAGCGCCACCCGCGAGGCGCTGAACGTAGTCTCTTACGACCGTAGTGTACTCCCGCCTCGACCCCGGGCTCGCGAAGCGACGGGCCGGGTGACCGGCGACGTCATCGCTGATAGGATCGGCCCCATCTCGCGAGCCCACGTTCGGATTGTCGGCGTCCTGCTGCTGATCATGACAAGCGGTGTGCTGGCCGCTGTGGCTGCCGTCGCGCCAGCCCGGTTCGTCCGCTTCAGCGAGGCCCGTCCGATCCTCACTGAGCTGGCAGGCAAGCTTCCGCCAGAGCTGAACTCCCTCACCCAGACGCAGCTCGAGGCGGCGTGGCCAGGCTGGATCGCCGCTCACGACCGCGATGTTCGCGCGCGGCTCGATCAGGGCGACGAAGACACCATCGTCAATTGGATGCTGTTCGGGACTTCGTTTACGTCGAGGCCGCGGGCCGTGCTCGGCGTCGTCGAATCCGGCGCGGCGGGAGACCAGGAGCTGGTGTTGCGCCGGACGATCGAGTTGATTCAGGGACGCCTCGATGACCTGGTGAAGTCGTTGGCCGCCCCCGGCACCGACGAGCGCCGGCTGTTCGCTCGTGCCCTTCTGCAGCGCAGGGGACTTCGATTCGCCACCGCGGCCGATAGGGACGCGGTCCGGGAACATCTGCTTGGCGCCATGATGCGCGTGGCCGGCGAGCAGGAGCAGATCGATCAGGAACTTGCCGCGACGAGCGACCGCGACGGGACGACCGAGTTCGTCCGGCGGTCCCGGCTGTTTCGCACCCGTGGCCTGTCGCTCGACACATCGCTCGTGGCCAACTATTCGGTCGAGCAGGCGCTGGCCGCGATGAACGCCCAGGGAGTGCTCGCGCCTGGCGCGGTGAGACGCGTGGCGATCGTCGGTCCCGGATTGGACTTCGCGGACAAGGACGTGGGCTTCGATTTCTATCCTCAGCAGACACTTCAGCCGTTTGCCGCCCTGGACTCGCTCGAACGGCTCGGCCTGGCGCCCTCGTCCGGTTCCGAGATCGTGGCCCTGGACATAAGCCCGCGGATCGTCGATCACGTCAAGCGGGCGCAAGCCCGGGCGGTGAAGAACGTGAGCTACACGCTGAACCTGCCGCTGCCGAAGAGCGTGCCGTGGCTTCCCGAGGTGCGCACGTACTGGAAGTCGTTCGGCGATCGGATTGGTGCGCCAGCGACGACGCCGACATCGAAAGCCACGGTCGATGTCGCCGACGTGCGCGCTGTCCGCATACGGCCGTCTGCCGTTCGGCGGTTGTCGGTGCTGGACGTGAACATCGTGACTGACCGCCTCGACGTCGAGCCGTTCGATCTCGTCATTGCGACCAATGTGTTCATCTACTACGACGTGCTCGATCAGGCGCTCGCCCTGGCGAATGTCGCAGCGATGCTGAAGCCGGGTGGATTTCTGCTAGCGAACGTTTCGGTGCCAGAGCTGCCGTCGGTCAGGATGCGCCCGGTCGATACCACGACGATCCTTTATGCCCGTACGGGTACCGAGAACATCCGCGACTTCATGGTCTGGTACCAAGCGGCCACCAAGTGAGTTGACTTGGTAGAGAAGCGGCCCCTGTCACTTCGTCGGGTTCACGGCAGCTCAACTCGGCGATCTGACATAGGCAGTATTACATTCGCCTTGACATGCCGTACCTGCGGGTTTAGCTTGCTCTCTTCATACCGCTAGTTTTCCAGGTTCCCTTCATCGCGGCCGGCTGGCACTTTTCTTCGGCGACCCACACACGAACGCGCCTCTGACGAGCTCGTTAACGGCGGGGTACGGCGGCCTTTGGCGCAACAGGTGAGGAGGATAGCGATGGTGAACCCGATCCACCGATCCGTACGACCGTTGCTGGTCGTGCTGGTTTCGTTGCTCGTACCTTCGGCCGCCTATGCACAAGCCGCGATCACAGGCGTCGTGAGAGACGCCTCTGGAGGAGTGCTGCCGGGCGCCACAGTGGAAGCCGCCAGCCCCGTACTGATTGAAAAGGTCCGTTCGGTTGTCACCGACGCCAACGGCCAGTATCGCATCGTCGATCTGCGGCCGGGCACGTACACGGTGACGGCGACGCTGCAAGGCTTCACCACACTCAAACGCGAAGGCATCGAGCTGTCGGGGAACTTCGTGGCGACCGTGAACCTCGACCTGAAGGTCGGCTCGCTCGAGGAGACGATCACGGTGACCGGAGAGTCGCCGATCGTCGACGTGCAGAGCGCGCGGACCCAGCAGATCATCGACAAGGACGCCCTCGCGTCGATTCCGTCGTCGCGGAACGTCGTCGGCATCCAGTCGATCGTTCCCGGGATGACCGTGGCTGGAGATTCCGGCGGCATCAATGGATCGATGCAGGGAGGCGCAGCCGCCATCCACGGCGGACGCACGAACGACTCGCGGATCTATGCCGATGGCATCAACATGGGCTGGGCCGGCAGCAGCGGTGGCGGTGGGCAGATGCCGCAGGTAGCAGCGGCGCAGGAAGTGGTGATGACGATTTCCGGTGGGCTCGCTGAATCCGAGACGAGCGGCGTCATCTTCAACGCCGTTCCGCGCGAGGGAGCCAACCGTTTTAGCGGGCAGTTCAACTACGCCGGCGCGAACGGCTCGATGCAAGGCAGCAACTACACACAGGAGCTCCAGGACGCTGGCCTGCGCGCGCCGTTCGAGCTCATCAACGTGTACGACGCCGGCGGAATGTACGGCGGCCGGATCAAGCGAGACAAGTTATGGTTCTATGGTGTCTACCGGCAGGTGGGCGGAGAGCGGACGGTGCCCGGCATGTTCTACAACAAGAACGCCGGCAACCCGAATTCCTGGGTGGTGGATCTCGATCGCTCCAAGCAGGCGTTCAACAACAGTCTCGAGCGGCAAGCCACGATCCGCCTGACGTGGCAGGCGACACCACGCAACAAGTTCAATTTCCACTGGTCCGAGCAGTACAACGACGCCAACTACGGTCTTGGGGGCGGCACCGCGACGGTGACGCCGGAAGCGTCGAGCCGCGTGTTGTACATCCCGTCCCGACAACCCCACGCAACGTGGCAGTCGCCCATTACTGGCAAACTGCTCGCCGAGGCCGGCTGGGGCATGTATCAGGCGCGGTACCGCTTCGGCATGCGCAATGACGGTTCGCACAACCCGACGATGATTCAGCGGCTGGAGCAGGGGGCCGCCGAAACCGGTATCCCGGGCCTCATCTCGCGGATGCCCCGCGCGCCGGGGCAAGGCGGATTCACCCATTCGTTGATCGGGAATCTGGCCAGCCTGCGGGCGTCGCTGACCTACGTGACTGGCTCACACAACATGAAGTTCGGATATCAGGGCGGCTTCGGCAACCCATCCCAGACCTATCAGAGCTTCACTCAGGTGGTGCAGGTCCGGACGTTGAGCGGCCTGCCGAACCAGTTGACGCAGACGATCATGGGTGGGCCTGACACGAAGTACATCCGCAATCTCATCCCGACGAATTTCTATGCGCAGGACCAGTGGACGCGGTCTCGGCTGACCATACAGGGTGGCCTGCGCTACGACTCGTTGATCTCGACCTATCCCGACCAGCGCATCGGCGGTCCGGGTTGGCCGTTCGCGCCTACGGAGATCTTTTTCCCGAGCAGATCGACTCCGGGGTACGAATGGAAGGACCTCTCGCCGCGGGTCGGCGTTGCCTACGACCTGTTCGGCACCGGCAAAACGGCGATCAGGTTCAACATCGGCAGATACCTCGAGGCGATCACGGCAAGCAACAATGACCTCGACATGAACCCGATCACTCGCATGGTCGTGAACTCGACACGCAACTGGACCGATGGCCGAACATCGATTACCGGCGCGCCCGCGCTCCCGGAAGGCGATCCACGGCGTGGCAACATGGTCCCCGATTGCGATCTCAACAACCCGGCGGCCAATGGCGAGTGTGCGGCGCTGGACAACCAGAACCTGGGACGTCCGGTGTTCACCCGCAACTTCGATCCGAACTTCGTCACCGGGTGGGGCACGCGGCCGTACAACTGGTCGATGGGCGTCGGTGTGCAGCATGAAGTGCTTCCGCGTGTCTCCGCGACCGTGACGTTCAATCGCAACTGGTGGGGCAATTGGTACGTCGTTGACAACCGGTCTACTGTCGCCGCCGATTACACGCCATACGCGATCAACGCGCCGCGCGACCCACGGCTGCCGGATGGAGGAGGCTACCGGATCGACGGCTTGTACAACCTCGTGCCGACCAAGGTTGGGCAAGTGGACGAGCTTGCACAGTCCTACAAGAACTTCGGTGACCAGATCGAGAACTGGCAGGGCATCGATGTCTCCATCGCTGCGCGGCCGCGGAATGGATTCACTGTGCAGGGCGGCACGAGCACCGGGCGCAGGCTCTCAGACGGCTGCGCCGTGCGGGCCCAGCTGCCCGAGCTCGGCTCCGGTCCGACGGGGTTGACGAACAGCTCCGTGACGGCGAGCGTCAACGCGCTTGGCGGCGGCCCGTACGCCCTTTCTGTGAACAACTCCTACTGCCGTATCTCCGAACCCTACCGGACGGATTTCCGCGGACTCGTGTCGTATATGGTGCCGAAGGTAGACGTGCAGGTGGCGGCGACGTGGGCAAGCATCCCCGGGGATTCGTTGCGGGCAGACTACACCCTGACCGCCGCCGATCAGGCGACTATAGCGGCCCAGATCGGTCGACCCCTCACCGGCGCCTTCAACCAAGTGAACCTGGTCCCACCGGCCACGTTGTGGGGCGAGCGGCAGAACAACGTCGATTTGCGCATCGGCAAGCTCCTCCGCTACGGGACGACGCGTACTCTGGTTGCCGTTGACATCTTCAACCTGTTGAACGCGGATACGGTCACTTTGTATAACCTCGGGTTTATCCCGGGCGGCTCGTGGCTGACCCCGACCACGATTACACCGGCACGGTACGCCAAGATCGCCGTACAGGTCGACTTTTAGTCCAGGCAATCTCCCTGAGGCCCGCTTTCCTGCGAGAGCGGGCCTCGATTTCCGACCCGAATCCAATCCACCACGTCAGGTCCAACGCTGAGCGTGCGAGCCCTCGTGGGAGTAGAATCGCCGCAGAAGCTTTGAAAGGGCGACTGTGATGACGAGTCGGTTGATCGCAGCACTGGGCATTCTCTCGGTAATCGTCGCGTTGAGCGTGTACAGCACGGCATCGGTGTCGGGCCAGGTGCGCGCTACACCGCCCCCGCTTGTCGTGACCGCGTTCAGTGGCAAGGCTGTGGAGTACAAGGCGCCACGCACCCCCTGGGGCGATCCGGATTTGCAGGGCGTATGGTCGAGCGACGACATGGAGAACATCCCGATGGCCGCTGGCCAGGGTC
>DAINQP010000040.1:22334-27511 GCA_036742665.1 Vicinamibacterales bacterium
CGGGACGCGGTGCCGCCCCGCAGGCGGCGCCGGGACAGGCTCCACCGCCGCTCTATCTCGACGATGCGGCGCTGGCCGCCCGAAGGACGCAGGTCGATAACGCGGCAAAACAGCGCGACACGAGCGCCGAAAGCAGCTTTCGTTTCGACTACGCGCGCCGCGTCTTCCCTCAGACGCGTTTGATCGTGGATCCGCCGGACGGTCGCCTACCGGCCATCAAGGTGAACCAGCAGGAACGCGGGATGCCACGCGGCACGTACGGCCCGGGCCCGCTGAACTCCTGGGAGGACTTCTCGCTCTACGAACGCTGCATTACCCGTGGCATTGCGGGCTCCATCCTTCGCGTCATCTACGGTAACGGCAACCGGATTGTCCAGGCGCCAGGCGTGGTCGCGTTCTCGACCGAGATGCTTCCCGACACGCGCCTCTTTTACACCGACGGACGGAAGCACATCGGCTCGTCGATCCACGAGTACCTCGGAGACTCGCGCGCGCACTGGGAAGGCGAGGAGCTCGTCGTCGAGACGACGAACCTGACCGACAAGACCGCGATTGGCGTCAATGGCAACGGCGTGCGTCACAGCACGCAGATGGTGATCACCGAGCGCTTCCGCCGCGTGGCCGACAACATCATTCAGTATCAGGCGACCTACGATGATCCGGTGACCTACGAGAAGCCGTTCACCGTGTCGTTCCCGCTGACACCGCTGGACGGCGGCGTGCTGCTGCCGTACGACTGCCATCCGGGCAACACAGCGATTTCGATGTCGCTGTCAGCTGAACGGGCCGAAGACCGAGCCGTTGCAGCAGATGCAGCGAAAGGCATCAATCGTCCACGGCGCACCGTGCAGGACGACGGCGCCGGTGTGGGTGCGGCGGCGCCGGCTGGACGTGGCGGTGGCGGTGGCCGCGGCGCAGGTCCGGGTCAGCCTCCGCCTGGAACAGCGACCGGGGAGCGCGACGTCGAGCGATAAGAAGTCAGACTTGCGCTCTGGCCTCTCGTCTCTGCTGATCCTCTTTATCTGCGGAGCCGTGGGTACGTTGTTGCCTGCTCAGACGACGACGCTCCCAACCACGCGGCTCCTGTCAGCGCCAGCACTGGCCGTTCCTGGGCGAGTAGATTCCAGCGTGCCGATGACGTGGACGCGCGTCGATGGCGAGTTGACGCTCGTGGCATTCGCCTCCTGGGGCGGCGCGCCGGCGCGGATGGCGGGTCCGAATCTCGACGGACTGCAGGTCACCGGCGACGTCGTCCTCACGCCGCATCCGGGTAACGGCATCTGGTTCGAAAGCATCATCGCCGACGAGACCGACACGACCTGGTACGCCTACTACCATGACGAGTTGCCCGCCTATGTGTGCGGACGGCCAGATCGATCCATTCCACGTATCGGTGCCGCAGTGTCGACCGACCGCGGAGTCACGTGGCAGAACCTGGGGATTATCCTCGAAGCGCCCGCACATAGCGAGGTCTGCTCATCATCAAATCGATATGTGATCGGTGGCGTCGGCGACGTCAGCGTGATGCTCGATCGCGAGTGGAAGGACGTGTATCTGTACTTCAGCAACTATGGACGCGATCCTGATACGCAAGGCGTGCTGGTGGCGCGATTCCCGTGGGCCGACCGCGACTCGCCGAGAGGACGCGTGACCGTCTGGCAGGACGGCGTGTGGCTGCCACCAACTGTCAGGCCACTCACGGGGACGGACGAAGTGGCCATCGAATGGGACTATCCCGCGGGCACGCCGATCGTACGGACGACGAGTCCCTGGCACGACGGCCAGACCACCGCGAATGCGTTCTGGGGACCATCGCTGCACTGGAACATGTCACTGCAGCGGTACGTGATGCTGCTCAATCGCACTCGAGATGAATCCTTCACCAACGACGGGATCTACATCTCGTTTGCACCAACGCTCGACAACCCGCGCGCGTGGAGTACACCGAAGAAGATTCTGAGCGGTGGCGGCTGGTATCCGCAGGTCGCGGGCCTCGAGCCTGGCAGCGGAACCGACAGCCAGATGGGAAGCCGTGGACGATTTCTCGTGACCGGTCGATCGACCAGATTCATCGAGTTCAGGTAGATACCCTTTGCGGGCCAGAGGCTCGCTAGTCTTTGAAGACCAGATACGGATTGATCGGCTCACCCTTCCACCACTGCTTCTCGGGCCCGAGTCTGAAGATCGCGAAGTGTAGATGGGGCGCATCGGGAGAGGCATTTCCGGTACTTCCGACGTAGCCGATCACGTCTCCGCGTTTCACCATCTGTCCGTCGCGAAGACCATCCTCGTAGCGGTCGAGGTGCGCGTAGTAATACGCGAATGTCTGGCTCGGATCGAACTCGTAAATCGTGAGGCCGCCCGCCTTGCTCGTGAACAGCTTCTGAATGCGTCCGTCTTCCACGGCACGCACTTTTGTGCCGCGCGGCGCGAGAATATCGAGCGCTTCGTGGGTGCGTGAGCCACGTGCCTCCGCGAAGGTGTTGTGCAGATCCTTGCGCTCGACCCCGTCAACCGGCAGCTTCAGGTCGCGTTCGCGCAGCGCGGCGATCTCGCCCGCTTCAGTCGCAGAGACAGGCGGCGGGGGCACCGTTGCGGCGGGCTCGGGAGTCGCGACACCGTGCTGGTCCTTCGCGCCGGCTGTGGCGACGACATCGCGATCAGTCACGGCGGCCGTCGACGCGTGAACCCCTGTGACGTCGGTCGCCGTTGGCGCGTTGCGAAGCGAGTACACCGCGATCGTCGCGACGATGCCCATGAGAAAGCTCATCGCCACGGTGAACGCGAGCGGTGTGTGATGTTCAACGTCCGACGTCATGGTTGAAAGACGACCAGCGTGCCGGGCTTGGCCCATTCCATCACGCGCCGCACATCCCAATTCGTCATGCGCACGCACCCGTGCGACTGCACGTGTCCGATCTGTGACGGCTCAGGCGTGCCGTGAATGCCGTAATGCGGCTTGCTCAGATCGATCCACGCGATGCCAACCGGGTTGTTCGGCCCTGCCGGGATCTTCGCCTTCGAGTGCTTGGGCGAGGCGTCCCAGAACAGGCCCGGGTTGTAATTGAACACTGGCATCTGCTGCACGCCGGTGACCTTCCATTTGCCGATCGGCAGCGGGTCGTGCTGGCTGCCAGTCGTCACCGGCGCGAAGAACAGCACGCGTCCATCGGCGTCTTCAACGGTCAACGCGCTGATCTTCTTGGTGACCACGATTCGCACACCCGACGGCTTCGTGTTCGCTGGAGCGGACGGTTTCGCTGCGGCGGACGGCTTCGTCTCGGCTGGCGGCGGGAGTGGCTCGAGTGGCGCGACGTTCGGCACGGTGACCTGCGCGCCGGCCTCCATGAGCGTCTGCCCTGGATTCAGCGATCCGAGCAGGGCGGGGCTCGCGTGAAACTTCTCAGCGATCAATTCGAGCGCATTGCGGTAGTCGAGAGACGGCAGCTTCGACTGCGCGATCATGTCTTTGGGAATGTCCGGTTGAAATGGTCCCGCGATGTCGGCATCGGTGATCGTGTAGCTGATGACTGGTGGCTGGCTTCTGAAGTCCTGCCGCAATCGATCGAGCGTTGCATCATCCACTTTGCCCGAGACGGAGAGGCCGCGACTCTCCTGATACGCGGCGGCGGCACGCCCGAAGTTGGTGCCTGGCTTCCCATCGATCTCGCCCGGCGAGAAACCTGCGACGTCGAGCATCACCTGAGCCGCGAGCACCATCTCGTCCGGCAGTGGTGTAGCCTTGCGCCGCTCCTGGGCAACCACGACCGTGCTGGCGATGAATAGCGCGAGCACCACTCTGACCATGACCGCGAGAAGTGCAAAGGACGCGCCGACGTTCTCCAAGCTGGACTAAACAGGAATAAGATGCGGCTCTCAGGCGAGGAGGAGAATGATGGCGCGATACGTGCGATGGATTGCCGGTGCTGTGATCATGGTGGCCGCTGGACCCGGAAGCGTCCGGGCGCAGACGACCTGCGATCGCGGATGCCTGCGCACGATGCTCGACCAATATCTCACCGCGGTCGTCAAGCACGATCCCGCGGCTGCGCCGCTCGTCGTCGGCTTCCGCCAGACTGAGAACGCGATCAACGTGCGCCCGGGTAACGGCGGCGTGTGGAAGTCCGTGACGGCTCTCGGCAAAGTGCAGCGTCGATACCTCGATTCGACGTCTGGTCAGGCCGCGTACTACGGGACCGTGGAAGAGGGCAGCAGCACAGCGATCGTCACCGTGCGCGTGCGTGTCGAGAACAAGCAGCTCACCGAAGCCGAGTGGTATATCGCTCGCGCAGACGATGCCGGCCTCAACGGCCCACGCCAGCCGGGACGGCCTCCCGCGAATCTGCACAACCCTGAATACCTGGCGAAGAATCCGCCGGCCGAGCGGGTGGTGCCAGCCAATCAGCGTACGGATCGCGCGGCACTCGTGCGCATCGTCAACAGCTACTTCGATGCGATTACGTCGCACGACGGCACCGTCGCGGTGACGCATGCGGGATGTGGACGCGTGGAGAACGGCTCACCGGCTCCGGCGGGACGATTCCTGCCGCCGAACACGCCGGCGTCGCCGCCATCAGGGCAGCCTGCCGCGCCGCCGCCTGGTCCGCCCGGCGGTCCGAACAATGACTGCGTCTCGGGCTTGCAGAACTTCAACGGCTCGATGGTGGTCGCGCGACGTATCCCGCTCGTCGACGAAGAGGCACAGGCCGCGCTCGCCTTTGCCGTCTTCATCCGTCGTCCCGGATCGCCGACGCCGCGCAACGTCTTCAGCGAGTGGTTCCTCATCGACGAAGCGAAGATTCGCACCATCTACACGGCGATGTTCTATCCGCCTGCGGAGCTCGCCGTGCCGAACTGGCCGCCGTACGACGGCAACTGGCCGTTGCCGTCAGGCATCGTCCCGACGCCGGCGCCACCGCGGCAGCAGTAACCACACAATGCTCAATGCGAAAGGCCGAGTGCTCAAGGCGGACCGGCGTAGGCATTGAGCCCTGGACCTTCGAGTGCCTGTTCGACTCGGCGTCAATCGCTCGCGCTTCGGAAGATGCGACGCCTGCTTCCCGGGCGCGCTGCGCCATGCGTGCCATGCTTTCGGCAATCGCCTGGGCGCCCAGCTGCGTGCCATCGCCTCTGGTCGCGTAACGCTTGATCGATTCTTCACCGCCGATCGTCAGCGC
>DAINQP010000040.1:27611-31360 GCA_036742665.1 Vicinamibacterales bacterium
GACGAGTGAGTGATGTTGAACGCCGCCGGATCTCCGAGAAGCTTCTCCGCGAGGAAATCTGGATTCCGCACGGATGGATCCGGATCTCGCGCGCCAATCGCCCGTCCCGCAGCCGTGTAGATGCACGTGCGCGAGATTCCTGTTGTGGGTGAGTCCGCTGTGTTCGACACTAGTTCCCTCTTCCTGATCCTGGTTGTTTCGAGTCCTGGGGGCCGTTGTGGATATTCGTATGCCACGTCCGACGTGGTGCGCCGTGGTTCTCGTTGCGGGATGCGCGGCGATCGCGTGCAAAGACGACGATGAGAAAACGCTGCCGCCGGCACCGCTGCCGACGTTCGCGCAGAATTCCTGTCCGGCGTCCAGTGTCGCCAGTGCCGTCACGAGCGCCACCTCTCCAACGCGTTCGAAGAACGCTGGCAGGGTCGTACACGGGGACCCCCGCGGCATGCTCGGCGACGTTCTCTGGCGCCACCGTGCTGGAGCGTCGCTCCGCACCGCGTCGGGGGGCGTCACGTCGCTGGCCACTGAGGACGTCGGTGAGGTGGCCGTCATCCAGGACGAAGGCGACGTAATCACCCCGGCCAATACATTCGATTTGCAGTTCAGAGGCTTGCGCTACACGCCAAGATCCGGAGGCGGCTACGACGTCAGCGCTACGGACGGATCCTTTCGTGCGGCGCTCGGCGATGCGGTCACGCTCGGGGACGACGACAGTGTCTCGAGGAACGTGCCGTTCACATTCAACTTCTATGGGCGCCCGCAGACGATGGCGTGGGTCAACTCCGACGGCAACATCACGTTTGGTGTTCGCGATACCGCGATCACCTCGCGCGATATCAGCCGCCTGTTGACTGGCGCGCCCAGGGTTGCCGCCTTCTTTGCCGATTTGGATCCGTCCGCGGGAGGCACGGTGTTCGTCCGCTCGGCGGCCGATGCGGTGACCGCCACCTGGTGTGGCGTCCGCGTGTTCGATTCGCCCCGGCAGGTTACTGTCCAGACCTCGTTCTTTCCGGATGGAACAATCGAGATGAAGTACGCGGGTGCACCCTCGTTGACGGCGGTGGACGGTGTCGCCGCGGTTTCGCCAGGCCGCACCGACACGTTCATGCCAGTGGACCTCAGTGCCAGCGCGACCAGGACCATTTCCGGTGGCTCGGGCGCGATTGGCGAGCAATTCTCTCTGCGGCCGGCTCTCGATCTCGTTGCCCTGTCGCGGAAATTCTATCGGACTCACGCCGACCGTTACGACCAGCTGGTGATCTGGACTGACGAGGTGATGACGCCGGAAGACGCCTTCTCGTTCGAGGTCACGGTGGCGAACGACATCGCCGGAATCGGTCTCGATCGCTTCGACGCCTCGAGTGAGTTCGGCAGCAACGATCTCAGTAGCCTGGTGCAGATGGACGCCATCTCGAAATTCCCCGACGACCCGGCCACCAGGTTCCTCGGCGAGAACAACACGCTATCGGTGATAGGCCAGGAAGTCGGACACCGGTGGCTGGCGTTTCTCCATTTCAGCGACCACAACCGTCAGAACTCCGAGGCTCTGCTCGGACGCGATCAGGCTCACTGGAGCTTCTTCTTCAACTCCGATGCCTCGGTCATCGAAGGCAACCGCATTCAGGATCTCGGCGGAGGCACGTTCAGGACGACCGCGGCGGTCGAGCGATACAGTCTGCTCGACCAGTACGCAATGGGCCTGGTTCGCGACATCGACGTGCCACCGATGTTCTATGTCGAAAGTCCCACCGGATTGCCGGGAAGCATAGCGGCCGACTCGTCGCCGAGAGTTGGGGTGACGTTCTCGGGCACGCGACGCGATGTGCTGATCAACGACGTTATCGAAGTGATGGGCGCGCGCCGGCCGTCGTCAGACGATTCACCGCGGGTGTTCCGCCAGGCCTTTCTGTTCGTCGTCGGAAGGGGCCGCACGGCGGCGCCAGCCGCCATCGCGAAGGTCGATCGGATCAGGCGCGCATGGGAACCGTTCTTCGCACGTGGGGTCGACAATCGCGCGCGCGTCGAAACCCGTCTCAGCTCCGGGACCTGACGCCGCTACAGCTATCGCCCCAGGGTGAAGCTCTGGGACGTGTCGATCTGCGGAGTCAGCGCTTTGGACGGGTGCGCCGCGATGATGAGCGTCCAGATCGTGAGACCTGCGCTAGCGGTGAGCACCGCGCCGACGACGGTGAAGCCATAGGCCCAGAACAATCGCGCCCACGGCCACTTCAGCGGATTGCGCCAATTGCTGCCGAACGACTCGTTGAGCAACCGCAGGAAGTCGTCAGTGATCGGCTTCGGCTCGACCGCGCTCCACAACTCCCACGTCATCCATATTGCGACGCCGAGGAGTGTCAGTCCGCACAAGCCGACGAATGCGGTGTTCAACAAGCCGCCTCGATACAGGATGCGCTCGCATGGCGTGGCCACCGGCGGGGGTGCGTAGCAGTTGGTCAGATCCGGAACGGCAACGATGTGGCTGGGTGACGTGACGAGCAAGTACGCGCCGAGGCCGGAGACGAGGCACACGAGCATGCCCATCCAGATCTCCCAGATCGCGAGCTCGAACCAGGCGTTTGCCGAGTCAGGAGGAATGACCAGCGTGCCCCGGCCGCCCCAGGGCCGCATGTCGGGCAGCCTCACGCCTGCCATCGCTGTCTCCTTTCATTCCACATTGGCTGGAGAGGCTTCGGCTCCTCGATTGTAATCACTCTGTTGGCGCCGATGTTTCCCCACCGCGGCGGTGCGCCGTCACCAACGCGAATGGTGATCACTGGAAACGGCGGCGTCTCCTCGGGCCATGGCGTCTGGCAATCAGTGACGATGACGAGGAGATCGATCGGGCTGCGTTTGCGATCGATGAACCACCGCAGCCCGACCCCGATGTCTGTGCCGCCGCCACCGAACAACTCGAGTTGCGCGGCAGTGAACACTTTTCTCACGTCGTGCACCGCCGCGTCGCAGCAGGCGACGACCACCTCAGTGCTGTATCCAAGCTGCCGCGTCAGACCACCGAGCTCGGCGATGGCTCTTGCCAACTGCGTCTCCTGCATCGAGCTCGAGGTGTCGATCAGGAACCCGGGCCTGGGCCTGGGCTGGTAAAACGAGGACATGATGAATTCGCCATACGCCGCCTGTCGCCGATGCGGGCGGCGATACGTGCGATCGTAGCGGCCGAGCGTGCTGTCGCGCAGTGCCTTACGCACGGCGTGGCGGATCGTGGCCATGTAGTCCACCTTCGCCGTCAGCACCGTGTGCGCCCATCGGCGCCAGCCGAGAGGCACATCACCTGCATCGCCAGACCGGTCCAGGATTTTGTTCGCGCACTCGCGCCGCACCAGTTCCGCTTTCACCGGATCGACGCCCGGCGCCCCGCCTGGACTGCCGTCATCGTCCGGTAATTCCCACGGACGCCGTTCGCCGTGCGCGCCTGATCCGCAGTCTCGCTGGTTGGTGGTTGGTGGTTGGGGGATCGTGTTGGATGCGGCGCCGATCGCGTTGCCCGATTGCGCGGGCGTGAGCATCTGCCGGTAGTAGGTCTCGGCATGCTCGCCGTGCTGTAATCCGAACTTGTCGGGATGAGGCGGGTCGTCGGGCAGCGGCAGTCCCTCGGCCACGAGGTCGTCGTTGATCTCGCAATCGGCCGCAGTGTTCCACAACGCGTGGTCGCGGACCGCGGCGGCGTTCTTGCGCGATTCGTGCTCGCGCAGCAGATGACTGACTTCATGGATCAACACCGCCGCGTTCTC
>DAINQP010000041.1:0-31261 GCA_036742665.1 Vicinamibacterales bacterium
GACGTGCCACCAGCCGTCAGACGCGATGAGTCTGTCGGCGGCAACCGTGCGTGAGCGCTGGCGAGACACGGCGGGCAAAGATCCGCTGTTTGCCGCGATCGACGGGAAGAACTGTCCCGATCTGCCGCAGGACGATCCAGCATCCCATTCGCTGCTGCTCGAACGCGGCCTCATTCGCGTCTTTCTGCCATGGCCGCCGCAGAAGGCGGATGGCACTCGCATCGACCCCGAATTCACGATCGATGTTGTGCGCGACCCGACTCGCTGCAACACCGATCCGCAGTACGGCCTGACCAGCAGCAGTCCCACGATTTCGGTGTACCGGCGACCGCGCATGGCGGCCAATCTGAAGTACGTGACGGCCGCCGCATTCGGCGTCTCGCCGTTCATCGTCAAGAACGGGCAACCGGCGGCGCGCGATCCAGAGACTGGTGCGCTCGTCAGCATGAATATGATGGCTGATGCGCGGGAACCGACGCTCCGCACACAGGCGGTGTCGGCCGCCGCGACGCACCTGGAGATCGCCGGTCACTTGCAAGCGCCGCGGATCGATCGCATCGTCGCCTTTGAAAGCCAGGTCTACGCCGCGCAGCGCATGCATCGCGGTGCCGGTAGCCTGGTTGAACCAGGTGGCCCGCCGGCGCTCGGTCCAGCTGCGCTCGCGTCGGGAAGTACGGGTACGTTGGGGAACAACACCACACGGTTTGTCTTTCCGATGGGCGATGGATGGAAGGCGTTGCCAAGGACCGGCGAGGCGGCGACGGATGCGAGAAATGCGTTGCGCGAATCGGTGGCGCGTGGCCACGACGTGTTCTTCTTCCGCACGTTCTGGATCCGCGACGCCATGCACATCAACTCCGTAGGGCTCGGCAATCCCGCCAAGCGGACCTGCTCGACATGTCACGGCATGCATATGACCGGCATGGACACGGTCTACGGGTGGATGGACACCGGGACGACCAACCTACCCTGGGCCAGGGAGTCTCCGGTGAGCCCATGGGCGACTCAGGTTGCGGAACTGCCGCTCTTCAAGCTGACGTGCAAGGCCACGGTTCCGCCCCACACGTTCCTCGGCCGCGTCATCTACACCCAGGATCCCGGCCGGGCGCTCATCTCGGGCAAGTGTAACGACATCGGCGCCATCGTCATGCAGCAGTTCCGCGGGCTTGCCGCGCGAGCGCCGTATTTCTCCAACGGGTCTGCTGCGACACTGCGGGAGCTGGTCGACTTCTACGATCGCCGGTACAACATTCAGTATACCGAGCGCGAGAAAGAGGACCTGGTGAACTTCCTCAGCACCCTGTGAGCATGATGCGGAACCGCCTGATCGCGCTCGCCGCTCTCGTGGCCGTTTCGACGCCGCAACTCGGAGGTCAGTCGCCGCGGCGGCTGAACTTCATCAGCTGTCCGATCGTGCAGGACACGCCGACGGTGCCCTGCTGGCTGTCTGAAAACGACGGTGAGCAGTACTACCTCGGTATCCAGACCGATATCAGCGCGGACTTCGATCCGCCGTATCTCGGACACCAGGTGCTCGTGGAAGGGGTCGTGTCGGACGAGCCGCGTGTGTGCGGCGGGGTCGTGTTAAGGCCGGTCACGATCTCACCGCTTCCCGAACTCGATCAGTCGTGCAATGTCATTCGCCCAGCTGTTCCGCAATTCACCGTGCCGTTCGCCCCTCGGCCGCCCGGTCCGAGCGGTGGGCGCCTCGCCTTTGATCCACCGCCATCATCGACCGCCGAATTGAAACCGCCGTATGGCGCGCGGTCCTTTGATGTGTTCTACGACGTGGACATGCTGGTCATGGGACGGCACTCCGGTCTGCTCACTGAGATCTTCAACTATGCGCAGAAGATTCCCGGGGCCCGGTTGAAGGTTGCGGCTGGCCGCGGGGCCACCAGGCTCTCGAATGGCGGTGTGCTCACCGAACGATCCGGCATTGCCAAGGCGCGCGCGGAGGAAATCGCCGACCTGTTTGAAGGCGCAGGGATCTCCCGCTCCGCGATCCAGTCGACGTGGCGAGACGATCCCGAACCCGCCGATGGCACGGACGATTGGCGCAGCCGCCGGGTCACGGTTCGCGTCGAGCCCTGAACGTTATGGCGCGCGACGGCATCAAGACATACCTCTTGTCGCTGCCGGAGCGGTTGCTGCGGTCCGGTCTTGGACTCGGCGCTGGCATCGCGCGCGAGATCGGCGACGTCATACTGCCCGACGCCGTCAGGCGTACACGGCTATATCAGAACCTCGTAGACACGACCCTGCGATTCCTGATCGAGCAGGTCGGCGGCGTCGAGGGTGCCTATCCGAACGAGACGCCGCTTCCCGATGACTTCCTGAAGCGGCGGACGGCGGGCAATGTCATTGAAGCACTGGGTATCGTGGCGTTCCGTGCCTCGCCGGTGTGGGTGCTGGCGGCCCTCGCCGACGTCTGCGGAATGGGACGCCAGCTGATTCCCGAGATCGCGGCGTCACTGAAAGAGCAGAACCTGCTCGACAAGGACACGCAGTTCGCCAGCGTCGATCAAATCCTCGACGGTCTCGAGAGCACGTCATCCAGGCTGGCGGAGTCGATCAACACACCGCCGCTCGACGTGCCGACGTTGCGGCAGGAGTGGCAGGCGCTGCGGGAAGAGGCGCGCAACCTGGCGCCCTCAACGCTGCCGTCACGAGACACGATCACGAGTCTGTGGACGCAGCTGAAGTCGGAGGCGGCGCGACAGCAGCGATCCGTGTTCGAGACCTCATCGATGCTGGCGGTCTCGGCCGTGAAGGGGTTGCCTGATAACGCGCGCTGGTTGTCGGCCTCGGCTCTTGTTGGTGCGGCGAAAACCGGCCAGATCGTCGCGGGCGCGCTCCTCGATCACTATCGCGCGACACTCGACGACATCCGTCAGACGGGGTTTGCCACGTATGCTGCGCGGCAGCTTGGCCCTTATGTGCGTGCGGCTGTCGGGCACTTCTCGCCAGAGCGCATCACGTTGACCGAACGCTTTCTCGAACGATCCACGAAAGGACACTCGTCATGAGGCGGTCGCTGTGGTCCACATCGCTGGGCATAATGCTGACGGCGGCAGTGCTCGTTGCGCAGGCGCCTGCACCAGCGACCCGTGTGTCGCCGAACACGTCTCGTGCGTCATCGGACACGGTGATTCCCGGTGAGCTTGTCATCGAGCCGGCCACGTTGATTAATCTGGGATTCGAATGGTTCATCCAGGGCGACGCGAACCGAAACACCACCGTGGACATGGCGTTTCGCAAGAAGGGTAGCGAGGCGTGGCGAGTGGCGCTGCCGCTGCTGCGCCTGCACGGCGAACGTATCTATGCCGAGTCGCGGATCGATCTTGTCGCGCCGAACATGTTTGCGGGAAGTGTGCTCGATCTGGAGCCTGGCACGGCGTATGAGGTCCGGCTGACGATGACGGATCCAGACGGAGTGCAAGGTGAACGGAGTCGCATCGTGACGGTCAGCACGCGGCCCGAGCCGCAGCCGTATGCCGGCGGACGCGTCTTTCACGTCTATCCGCCAGGACAGACCGGCCAGAAGATCGAGCCGGCCTTCGAAGGCCTGATGTGCGCCTACAACTTCTGGTGCGCGGGCACGGATTGGGCGACGTCGGGACGGCCACGGGTAAGACCAGGCGACACGATCCTCGTGCACGCCGGGGTGTATCAGTACAACCGCTACGAGTACAGCAACGATGCGAAGGTGAATCGCACGGTCCCGCTCGATGGCACGTACTACCTGACTGCAGATGGCACCGAGGACATGCCGATCGCGATCAAGGCTGCCGGAGATGGCCCCGTGGTGTTCGATGGCGCCGGCAATTTCGCGCTGTTCGATGTGCGCGCCGCTGACTACACCTATTTCGAGGGCATCACGTTCAGGAATGCCGAGATCGCGATCCAGGCCGGCACGCAGTTCATTGCCGGTTCGAAAGGACTCACGGTGAAGCGGAGCCGCTTCGAGAACGTCGGCGCCGGCGTATTCACCAACTTCGCCGGCTCCAGCAACTTCTACATCGCCGACAACACGTTCATCGGCCGCAACGATCCGAACCATTTGATCGGCTGGAACGGCGAATACTGGAGCAAGTTCAACGGCGTCGAGGGGCAGATCTTCCCGCCGAAGATGGCGTCCTATGTGGCCGTGAAACTGTATGGCCCCGGACACGTCGTCGCTTACAACTACATCGCCGATTTCCACGACGGCATCAACGTCGAGACCTACGGCAACCCCGATGGTTCATACGCCAGCGGACCGGGCATCGTCGACGGGCCGAAGTACCCGACGCGCGAGTACTGGGACCGCCGACCAGTCGCCATCGACTTCTACAACAACTACATCACCAACTCGCACGATAACCCGATCGAGGCCGACGGCAGCATGCACAACGTCCGCATCATGCGAAACATGCTGATCAACCATGCGTCGCATGCGTTCTGCAATCAACCGGCGCTCGGCGGCCCGGTCTACTGGATACGCAACATCGCCTACAACCTGCCGGGCGGGGCGGTGCGGCTGACCAATGGGGCAGCCGGCGCGGTCTTCTACAACAACACGATTCTCTCGGAGACGCAGGTCCAGGGAGCGTCGAACATTCATTGGCGCAATAACCTGATGCTCGGTCAGAACTCGGCGCCAGCCATTCTGACCGTCAACACATTCACCAACTACACCTCGTCCGACTACAACGGCTACCGCGTGAATCCTGGCGCCACGGTGTCATTCCAATGGAACTCGCCACCCGCAGCGACGGTGGCGGACTTTTCCGGGCCAGCGGGCACCGCCAACCTCGAGAACCGATCGTTTGCGACGCTCGCGGAGTTCAGCAAGGCGACGGGGCAGGACGCACATAGCGTCGCGGTGGACTACGACGTGTTCGTGAATGTGCGGAAGCTCGATGCACAGGACACGCCGAGCGTGCAGAAGCTCTATAAAGCCGCCGACTTTGACTTTCGCATCAGGCCGGGGTCGGCCGCCGTCGATCGCGGCGTCGCGCTACCGACCGTCACTGATGGTTTCACTGGAAGCGCGCCGGATCTCGGCGCGCTCGAGGTCGGGAAACCAGGCCCACACTACGGCCCGCGCTAGGAGGCGCGCGCGCCTCAGCGTTTGACCGAATACAAGATCCCGGTGTACTGCATCTCCTCCCAGGTCTGATCGCCCCACTTCACGGCGACTGTCGGATCGGGATTGGATTTATTGGCAGTCGAATTGTCGTACCACGCGGTCGAGACAATGCGCGCGCCCTTTGGGACGGCAATCGGTTCGCTGAACATGTAGTAGGTCTGCCAGTTGAAGTCGTACTTCGGCACTGACAGCAGTGGACGCTTCGTGCCGTCAGGCAATTCCAGCGTGTAGCTCCAGCGCTTCCCGCGCACGTGCGTATGCGGGAACAGTCCGCGGATTGTCGCATCCTGCAGGAACGTCACGTCGGTCGAGACTTCGTGATCGAGGGCGCCAGGTGGAATCGTGAACCGCGCATTGAGGAACTGTGACGCGCGGATTTCCTCGGGTGGCGCGTCCTTGGCGAACACCAGACCGATTTTGCTGCGATCGGTGCCTGCGGTGCCGTTGGCCGTGTAATGCACTTGCAGATGCAGCAGACCGCCAGGCGCCAGCCGCAGGGCAGTGCCCTCGGGAAACACCTGCGCATCCGTGCCCGGTGCATATGTGGCGAGCAGACGCGTGGGGAATCCGGTATCGCGCGGCGGCCGATTCCCGGTCGGGTTCCGGCTCTCGATGCGACTGTCTTCACGATTGGGCTGTATCGCCGGCGGCACGCGTGGGCCATCCGGCGGCGCTTCGTAATAGACCAGGATGTGATGGACCAGCGCGCGATTGCCCGGACGCGCCTCGATCGCCTTCAGCCACTTTGCTTCGGTGAAGTTGGTCGGGATGTAGAAGTGCTCGTACTGGACCGTTCCGCGTGCAGGAACGGGGTAGTCCTCCTGCATCTCGAAGATCACGTCGGGCTTGCCGATCTGCCACCCTTCGGCAAACGTCGGCGCTGATGTCAACTCCTTCGGATCGCCTTCGGGCGCGCCTGCCGCCGCCCAGCGCTCGAGCGTCGCCTTCTCGGCCGCGGTCAGCCTTCTCTCGTTGGAAAACGTACCAGTCGGTGCGTCGGCGTGCCACGGTGGCATCGAGCCCTCGGCGATCTTGCGTGTGATCGCGCGGGCCCAGGGGCGCGCGTCCTGATAACTGATGAGCGACATCGGCGCAATCTCACCCGGCCGATGGCACGTCACGCAATTCGCGTAGAGGATCGGCGCGACATCTTGCGTGAATGTCGGGACGTTGTCGCTGGACTGGGGGGCTGCCTCCATGCCGCGGCCGGCTCCGGCGACCGCGGCGATGGTCAGGGCAAATGCGGCACAGAAGAACTTCGAGGTGGTCATTGCTGCCTCGTCATAAGGCGAGTGTACAAGAACATAATGCCGTCGATGACACCAAAGGTGACGAAGGCGCAGACCGATTGGTTCGCGCCCGTGAAGACCGTCGGGCTCACCTTTCCAGACGTCGCGGCTGAAATCAGGTACGACGGCTCACCGGTGTTGAAGGCGCGCGGCTGTTTCATGGCCGGTCTGGCTTCGCACCAATCCGTCGAGCCCGGTTCGCTCGTGGTCCGAATCAGCCTCGACGAACGAGCCTATCTGCTCGAGGATGCGCCCGAGACGTATTACGTCACCGACTATTACCGGACCTATCCACTCGTGCTGGTCCGGCTCGCCCGTGTTGACCGCGACGCGTTGCGGGATCTGCTGGCCGTGTCATGGCGGCTGACGATTGCCAAAGCGCGAAAATCGCGGCGAAAACAAGCGGCGTGCTAGCAGGCTGCAAGTTCCTCAGGGTCCTTCGTTCAAAGCCCAGGAGGATCTATGAACCATCGCGTTGCCTGTGTCATGGTTGCCGGTCTGGCACTCGCCTGCGAGGCACCTCGAGTCACCGCGGCCGAGCCGCCGCCGTCTGTGGAAATCCTCGTCGGCGGCAGTCCGCAGCCACGACATGCGCATCAGGGCCGCTGGTACGTCGAGGCGCTGAAAGGTCGCGAATACGTGATTCAGCTGCGCAACCCCTTTGGTGTTCGCATCGCGGTCGCGTTATCGGTTGATGGGCTCAACACGATCGACGCGCGGCAGACGTCGGCTGCCGACGCCCGCAAATGGGTGCTCAATCCGTATGAGACCGTGACGATCAGTGGCTGGCAGACCAGCCGCTCCGAGGCTCGTCGGTTCGAATTCACCACCGAGGAGCGCTCTTACGGCCAGGCGCTCGGCAAGACCGCCAACTTCGGAATGATCACTGCGGTGTTCTTCAAAGAGCGTGAGCCCGAGGTCAGGCCGGCAGACGGATTCGCACGCTCTCAGCCGCGACAACCCGCGGCTGCATCACGCAGCGATGCCACCGCCAGGCGCGAGAATGAAGAGTATGCGGCGACCGGCATGGGACGTAGAACCGATCATGCCGTCACCGAAGTGCGGCTGAATCTCGAGGACGTGCCGTCGCACACGGTGAACATCCGCTACGAGTTTCGCCTGCAGTTGGTGCAGCTCGGCATCCTGCCCGCGGCGCCGGTGCACGACCCGCTGGAGCGGCGCGAGCGTGCCCGCGGTTTCGAGCCAGGCTTTGCGCCTGTTCCTCGGTCGCTCAGATAAGCGCCGATCAGCGCTTGATCGGTTTTCCGTAGACTTCGATCCTGGCGACGTTCACGTAGCCGCCCGGCCCGTGTCCGCTGCCAGGAATGAGATCGGCGAAGCCGACTTCGTCAACCTTGCTCAGATCGGGGTGGTCTATCCAATTGCCAACGGCGACAACGCGCGCGATGTCGAGCTTCATCCAGCGGACGTCGGCAATCGAGATGTCGTCTTGATTGAAGTCGGCGCATGGGCCTGTGGCGCGGTCACCGACCAGCCACGTGCCGTCCGCCAACTTCACAACCGGACGGACTTGATGAAAGCCGGAGGTCCTGACCATCCAGCGAATCTTCGCGAACGGCGATGTCAGATCAACGAAGTTACTGCGGTCGCGAAGCGTGGCGGCGGTTGGCGAAGTGGTCGTGCCGGTCCACAGATTCAACGGATACAGGTCTGCCGCTCCGCGAACGTTAACCAGTTGAATCTCCTTGCCAGACGTTCCGTGCAGCGTGAGCTGCAGGTTGGGGCTGGCGACGCCTTGCTGAGAGGCCGGCCACGCACCGTGATCATCAGGAGGGGCTGCAAGGGCTTTCCATGATTCGGTCAAAAAGCGCGGCGGGCGCTCCTGCGCGCCGCCCTGCGCAAACAGGCTCGAGCCGAGAGCCGTCACGACCAGCGCGACGGCACACATCACTTGTCGTGTCATTCAATCCCCTGTTCAGTCTATTGCAGGCCGCGCTCCTCGAGCAGTGCGTCCGGCGTGGCGTCACGGCCGCGGAACTCACGATACAGTGCTGCGGCGTCCTTCGTACCCCCGCGCGACAGCACCAGGTCTCGGAGGCGCTGCCCGTTCTGCCGCGTCATCCCCCCGTTCTCCTTGAACCAGGCATAGGCGTCGGCATCGAGCACCTCGCTCCAGAGATACGAGTAGTAGCCGGCCGCGTACGCGAGCGTCCAGATGTGCTGGAAATACCGCGTGCGATACCGCGGCGGCACTTCCCGAATCTCGAGGCCGTGCGTCTTCAACGAGGAGTCCTCGAACGTGTCAACCTGCTGCGGGACCTGTATCGCAGGCAGCATGTGCCAATCCATGTCGAGAAAACACGCAGCGAGCATCTCGGCGAGCGCATAGCCGCCATTGAACTTTGCCGCGCGGTCGAGACGCTCCTTCAGCGAGGCGGGCATCGGCTCGCCCGTCTGGTGGTGCCGCGCGTATCGCCCAAACACAGACGACTCCTCGGCCCAGTGTTCGTTGAACTGCGACGGCAGTTCGACAAAATCGCGCGGAACGCTGGTGCCGCTCAGCGATGGATATCGCACGCTCGAAAACAGTCCGTGCAGCGCGTGTCCGAACTCGTGGAACATCGTGCGGACCTGATCGGACGTGAGCAGCGCAGGATCGCCTGGTGAAGGTTTCGGGAAGTTCGCGATATTCGTGACGACCGGCAGCATGCTGAGCAGACCGGACTGCATGGCAAGCTGGTTCATCCACGCGCCGCCGCGCTTGCTCGGACGAGCAAAGTAATCGAGATACAGAAGTCCGAGGCGAGAGCCATCGGCATTGAACACCTCGAACACGCGAACATCCGGGTGATAGACCGGGATGTCATGGCGCTCGCCGAACGTGATCCCGTACAGCTGCGTGGCGGCATAGAAGACACCATCCCGCAGCACACGATCCAGCTCGAAGTACTGACGCACCTCGGATTCGTCGAGCGCGTAATCGGCGCGTCGCACTTGTTCGGCGTAGTACTGCCAGTCCCACGGCTCGAGCGTGGCATCGGGCACATCCATCCGCAACCGGACGTGCAGGCGCGAGGCTTCTTCCTTCGTCCGTGTCACGGTCGCCGGCACCATGCGACGCAGCAGACCCAGCGCGTTCTCTGCCGACTTCGCCATCGTGTCGTCGAGCGTGTACGCGGCATGATCACTGAACCCGAGCAGCCTCGCGCGTTCGGCCCGCAGCCGGACCATCTGCAGCACCAGGGCCGTCGTATCGTTCTCGCCACTCGTGTTGCGTGACACGGAGGCCTTGAACACTCGTTCACGCATGGCGCGATTGCGGAGATAGCCGAGGGCTGGCTGCTGCGTCGTGTTCTGAAGCGGGAGCAGCCATTTGCCCGCCGATCCCCGCGCATTCGCGGCAGCCGCCGCAGCCGCGATGTCGGTCTCGGGCAGGCCGTCGAGATGGTCGCGCTCGTCCACGACAATTGCCGCAGCGTTGACCTCGGCAAGGATCCGGCGCCGCAGCTCGGCGACCACATTCGCGCGGGCGACGTTATTGGCACGTACCGTGTCCTGCTCGGGTGATGACAGCGCTGCCCCGGCACGCACGTGGTTGCGATAGCGCTCTTCGAGCAGCTGCCGTTGCTCGGTGTCGAGACCGAGAGAGTCGCCCCGGTCGTACAGTGATTTCACGCGGGCATAGAGCCGTGGGTTCAAGGTGATCGCGTCGCGGTGGGCGACGAGCTTCGGCGAGTACTCCGCGTCGATCTTCTGCAGCGCCTCGTCACTGTGGGCGCTGAGCAGCACATGGAACACGCGTTGCGTCCGCCGCAGCAGGGCGCCGCACTGCTCGAGCGCCTCCAGGGTATTGACGAACGTCGGCGGAGCAGTGTCGCCGGCAATGCAATCGACATCGGCCAGCTCCTCTCGCATTCCCTCATCGAACGCGGCTCGAAAGTCCTCGCTGCGAATCTGATCGAACCGCGGCACGCCGTACGGCAGCGGGCTTTGTTGCAGCAAGGGGTTCACCTGTTCCGTATGGCGTCTGTCCGACACTTCCTGTAAGCATATGGTGAATGGGTCACGACCTGCGGGACAGCATGCGTCGCTACTACGATGCGCGCGCCTCGGAGTACGAGGAAGCGTATGTGCTGGGTACGGGAACGGCGTCGATTCCGGACCCTGAAGTATTCCGTCGTGAAGTATCAGTCCTGGCGGGGCTCGTCGAACGTTTCGCGCGCGGACGGCTCGTCGATCTGGCATGCGGTACGGGGTACTGGCTGCCGCACTACGCAGCGCACTGCTCGCGCATCACGCTGATCGATCAGGCGCCGCGGATGCTCGACGAGTGTCGCGGGAAGATCGCGACACTTGATGCCGGCGATCGAATCGAACTTGTTCAGGACGACGTTCTCGAGCATCCGTTCCCGTCTGACGCATATGATTCGGCGCTCGTGGGATTCCTGATCAGCCATCTGACTGATGAACAGGAACGGGTGCTGTTCGAGCGCCTGAGGGCGATGCTCGATACCGACGGGCGGTTTCTCATTCTCGACTCAGCCTGGAGTCTCGAACGGGCGCGATTCAACGCCAAGAGCGAACGGCAGGAACGACGGTTGAACGACGGCTCGCGCTTCGAGATCTACAAGCGCTACCTCGATCGGCACGACATCGTCGAGTGGGAGAGGAAGTACGGCGTCGCGACGTCGATCGCGCATTTCGGAACGGCGTTCGTCGCCGTGTCCGGACACGTGCACGGATAGCCAACACGTCGCGCACAGTTTTACGAGCAAGCTCGAGAGTCGCCATATGTTCAACTATGCAGAGGCGACGTATGCGACGGTGCGTGTATTGCAGCGTGCGGTCACGGACGGAGAGCATATGGATCCACAACAGCTACTGCAGAGTGCGCAGGATGCCATGACCGCGCGACGCGTGTTCGGCGAGCCGATCCAGGCTGACGGTGCGACGATTCTCCCGGTCGCTGTCGTGGGCGGCGGCGGAGGTGGCGGGGTTCGAGGTCAGCAGGGCGGTGTTGGCTACGGTATCGGTGCGCGCCCGGCGGGTGTCTACGTCATCCGGAACGGTCGCGTGTCGTGGCGACCCGCAGTGAACGTGAACATGATTGTCGCCGGCGGGCAACTGGTGGCGATCGTGGCGCTCCTTGTCCTGCGTCCGATTGTCGCGCGCTGGTTGCAGAACAGGACTGAACGGGCGTTACCAACGGCGAGGACGTTCATGCCACCGGCCTACGACGCCCTTGGCGCCAGCTAAGGTTGAGCGATCGCGCGCGGAGACGATCAGGGACCTGGAAAGCAGCGCTCGACGACGCGAGTGCGATCCACGGTGGCGCCCTCGCCATGGCGCGTCAGAAACACTGACCGCGGTCCGGAGTACAGCGGAATCCATCCGTCCGCGAGGAGGAGTGGCACCACCGGCAGATCGTGCGGTAGCCAGATATAGTCCGGACGGAAGTCGGCGAGAAACGCCTCGCGAGTCGACGGACGGTAATAGAACTGCAGATGACGATCGACCACCTGCTGCGAAAAGATCGTTTCGCGGCGGCCGTCGATCGACACGGGCAGGGACGGCCCGAAGTACCACATCGCGTACTCGCCCCAATCGAACCAGATCGCGAGACGCCCCTGCAGTTGCTTCTGTCTGGCCAGTTCGACCACCCGCGGTTCGGGGAGCCAGTGCGGCTCCATCCTCACGCAGCCGAGATTTCGCGCGGACGCCACGGCTCCTCCGCCGATCAATACCGCCGCGATGAGAGCGGCTATCGTCCTCGCCAGACGACCAGGCGGCACCTCACGCGTATCCGGCGTCGCCGCGCGCCACGCAGCAACGGCGCTGGCGAGATCCGCTCCAAGCAGGATAACGACGGAAATGGTGTAGAACGCGAGCAGCCTGCTCACCTGAAGCGACCCGAAAGCGAGCATCGAGACGATCGCCACGCTTCGCATTCCGGACTCGCTGGAACGCCACGCACGCGGGAGAGCGATCGCGGCAGCGACACTCGTCGCACACCAGAGCGCAAGATATCCAAGCTCCAGTCTATAAACCGGCTGCCAGTCACTGATGTCCGCGCGACTGAACCCGACCGTTCGCCACAGGAACTCCCACATGTGCCAGCCGTAGGGATTGACGAGCGTTCCGGCGAGCGCGAGACCACCGGTGCCGAGGAGCAGCAATTTGCGGGCGAGCGGTTCCGGCCCGACGACCGTGAACATCGTCCACAGCGCCAGCACCAAGCCTCCAACCATCCAGCCGCCGTGCAGATTTCCCCACGCGGCAAAGATGAGCGGGATGAACAGGTGCCCGCGCGAGTACGCGGTGGCAGAGCCCTTGAGGATCACCAGCATCCAGCAGAACGCCAGCACCGAGAATACCTGCGGGCGCATGTGGTTAGCCTGCGCGAACGTGCCAATGATCGCAAAGACGATCAGCAGATCGCGCGCGCGAGCATCCACGTGCTGCCGGGAGAGCGCAACCCAGACACCGGCAAGTGTTCCGAGCACTGCGGCCATCCTGAGGACGATGAGCCCGGCGCTGCCACCGGCGAGATACGCGAGGTACATGACTACGTCGCCCAGCCATCCGTGGTTGACCCAAGCCGCGTCAGACGCGAACGAGTAGGGATCGACCGTGGGGACGCCTCCGCCGGCGATGGTGTCGCGGCCGAAGACCACGTGTCCCCACAGATCCGGATCGGCCCGTGTATGCGTGAGAATGCCCAGCAGCACGAATGCGAGGCCGACCCTGACGCCCGTTCGAGTGTCAATCGATGTGGACATCGAGCCCCGGTCGTGGGCAAGCTCCGTGCCCGCTGACTGTGCGTGGGTGGCGGGTCGAACGAGTCCCTAATTCACACATCGACTTACAAGCGCGTCGCATCACTGACGTAATCGTCAGCCCGACGCCGCCGAGGGCGGGCATTGCCCATGACGCGTTGTTCGAGGTTTCAAGGCTGGCCGATTGCGTACAGATATTTGTAGCCGCGCAGGAAGATCTCGTTGTCCACGAGCGCCGGGGACGCGTCGAATCCGTCATCCAGCGTGTTCTTCGCCAGCACTTCGAACGTCGGCCCGGACTTGATGACTATGGTCGTGCCTTCACGGCCAGGGAAGTAGACGCGTCCTTGTGCGGCGACAGGCGAGGCGAAGACATTAGGCACACCGTCGAGCCGCTGATTCTGATAATGCGGCTTGCCGGTCCTGGCATCGAGCGCTGAAACAATCCCGTTGTTGGACTTCAGGAAGTAGAGCACGCCGTCCACGAGCACCGGTGAAGGCACGTACGGCGTATCGCGGTCGAGCGTCCACGCGATCGCGTTCGTGCCGTCGATGTTGCCTTTGGCCTCCGCGACACGGATCGCCTTGAGATCGTTGCCGCGGAACCCGCTCATGACGAACACCAGGCCGTCCGCATGCACTGGTGACGGGATCGAATTCATCGTCAAACCGTCGCTCTCCCAGACGACCTGGCCGTTTTCGAGGTCATAGCTCCGCACGCGTTCCATCGCCGGCACGATCACCTGGGCGCGGCCGTTCACCTCGAGTACCAGCGGCGTCGCCCACGTGTCGATCTCCTTGCGCGGGGTACGCCAGAGTTCCTTACCATCGCGCTTGTCGAGGGCGATGACGAAGGAATCGCCGCCGAGGTGATCCCAGACGACCACGAGCGTGTTGCCGTGGAGCGCCGGCGTCGAGCCTTCGCCGAATGCATTACGCATCTTCTTGTCGCCGAGATCCTTCTCCCACAGGAGCGTGCCGTTCATGTCGTAGGCGTAGAGGCCGAACGACTCGAAGTACGCGTATACGCGCTCGCCATCCGTAATGGGTGATCCCGATGCCCACGTGCCGTTGTCGGTGTGTGAGGCCTCGTGCGGTTCCTGTTCGCGCGCGATGCGTTCCCAGATCGTCTTGCCCGTCTTGCGATCGATGGCCATCACCATGAATCGATGCACGCCGCGCGGGGTGAGGCCGCCACGCGGTGCGTGCTGCGCATCACCGGTCACGCTGACGGGTACCGCCGTGAGCAGGAACAATCGGTCGCCCCAGACGACGGGAGAGGCTGAGCCGCGGCCGGGAATCTGGATCTTCCAGCGAACGTTCTTCGTCTCGCTCCACTCGACCGGTGGGGTCGCCGTGGGGGAGACTCCGGTCGCGTGCGGCCCGCGCCACTGGTGCCAGTTCTTTGCCGCCGTGGCCACCTCCTGAGCGTCGATGAGCGTGCCGAGCCCCAGGACAAAAAGCGAGCCGATGAGCAGTGGAGTACGTACGCGACCCATGGCGGGCAGTATATTCGGTGACACGGAGGCAGACGGCATGTCACGTCGTATACGACTCGCATTCATCCTGGTTTACCTCGCGGGTGGTTCGCTGGCAGCGGCTGACTGGCCGCAATGGCGCGGACCAAGCGGCACTGGCACGACCGTGGAAACGGGCCTGCCGGTGACATGGAGTGCCACGGAGAACGTCGCGTGGAAGGCGCCGATCGGCGGACTCGGCGTGTCAACGCCGATCGTCGTCGGCGATCGGGTGTTCGTCACGTCGCAGCTGGGGGCGGGTGTGCGTCAGCCGGGGAATCACCCTCGACTGGTGCAGGGTGGCAACGCGGCTGACGCCGGCGAGCGTGCACTCGGCGGATCTCGTGCGGCTGCGCTCGCGCAGGAGCGTACGGCGTTTCTGGTCGAGGCCTTCCACCGAGCCGACGGGCGCCGGCTCTGGCAGTACCGCGTCGAGGCCCAAGGCCAGCTGTCCGGCGTCCACGACAAGCACAACCTCGCCTCGCCCAGTCCTGTCAGCGATGGGCAGATGGTCTACGCCTGGTTCGGCACAGGGCAGATTGTCGCGCTCGATATGAATGGCACGCTCGTTTGGCAGCGGCATCTCGGCACAGAGATCGCGCCGTTCATCGTCAACTGGGGGCACAGCAGCTCGCCGGCGCTCTTTGGTGACACGGTCATCCTGTTATGCGATCACGAGCCTGCCTCTTATTTGCTGGCGGTGGACAAGCGTACTGGCAAGCAAGTGTGGAGGGCGGATCGTGGCAAGGGCCGCATGTCGTACAGCACACCGCTGGTCGTCACCACGCCGGCCGGCCCTGAGCTGATCGTCAACTCGAGTGAGCGCGTCGACGCGTACGATCCGCGCACCGGCACGCTGCTCTGGTACACCGGTGGCACGAATCGCTTTCCGATCCCGATGCCGGTCTTTCACGACGGCATGATCTACATGAGCCGCGGCTATCGCAGTAGCCCGTACATGGCGATTCGACCAGGCGGACGCGGCGACGTCACCAAATCGCACGTCGTGTGGGAGTCGCCGACGGGAGCGCCGTACATCTCGTCACTCGTCTTCCACGAAGGGCTCATCTACATGGCGACCGACGTGGGCGCCGTGACCGTCGTGGAGGCGGAGAGCGGCCAGCGCGTGTCGCAGCAGCGCATCGAAGGCGTGTTCTCAGCCTCGCCGGTTGCCGCGGACGGGAAGGTCTACTTCGTCAGCGAGAACGGCGAGACGATCGTCATGCAGGCCGGGCGCACGCCAACGGTCCTCGCGCGCAACGACCTCGGTGAACGGGCGATTGCGTCGCCGGCGATCTCCAACGGCCAGATCTTCATTCGCACGGACGATCACGTGTTTGCCATTGGGCAGCGACGGCAGTAGCTAGATCGCGGTGACGCGGAGGCGCTGAGACGCGGAGAGTACTATGGGTTGATTACTCCGCGTCCCCGCGTCTCCGCGCTACGTCGTTCACGGTTCTTACAACGATCCGTGAACGATCTTGCCGTCGACGATCGTCATCAGCGATTTGATCTGTTTGATCTGCACATCCGGCACGGTGAAAAAGTCCCGATCCAACACGACAAGATCGGCGAGCTTGCCTGGTTCGAGTGAGCCGATCTTCTCTTCCATCCGCAGGAACCAGCTGTTACCCCGCGTGAAGAGACGCAGCGCCTCCTGGCGCGTGAGCTGCTGGTCGCCATTCACCTTCGCGCCAAACGAGTTCACGCCGGTGACCGCGAAGTAGATGTGCAGCCACGGATTGAGCGGCGCAATGTGGACGCCGTCGCCGTGGATGCCGACCTGAATGCCATGGTCAGCGATCGTGCGGAACGGCGGGCCGACAATGACTTTCGGATCTGATGACGTGACCCAGCGGAACGCCCCCATCTCCACGCCGCATCCCATGTTCTTCAGACGCGTCAGGAGGTCGGGGGTGACCTCGGGCACGTGGTGCACCATCCAGCGCAGCTTGGTGATGTCGTACTGTTTGTTCACCGCCTCGTACGCCTCGACGACCTGCTGGAGCCCGGCGAGATTCTGCACGCTGTTCTCGTTGCGCCATCCCGCCTCGGCGACGAGGCGCTGCGCCTCGCGCCACACGGCGCCGGCGCCGAGCGGCGCAGCCCATTCGCCGATCGAGCCGGTCATCATCATGTCGTCGCCGAAGAACTGGAACTGATTCCTGAGTCGTTCCTTCAGCTCCGGCAACGCCGGATCGGTCTGATTCTGCAGGAAGTTCATCTGCAGCCGGACGATGGTCTTTCCCTCGCGATGCAGCGCGAGCCAACTGTCATACATCCGGTACTGATCGAGGTTGGACAGGATCTGGTTGGGATGCAGTGGCCCGGGTGTGGGAAAGAGCACCTCGTCGAGATGTGCGGTCAAGCCAACAGCCGCCGAATACGCCATTGCGTCGATCGTGCTGCGCTTCTTGTCGTCGAAGGTCTGCATGCGCCGAAGATGGAACAGCGCGCTGGCGGCGGGACCGCCGCCGGCGAATCCCGCTGCGGCGATCTGGCCGTTGTCGGCCACGGCGACCTTCTTGATATCCGCGTGGACCGGTGCGCCGGCGTCGAGCGCGTCGAAGATCTTCTTTCCGGCGTTGTTCGTGATGGCTGGTCCGGTGAACCGCTCGTAGAGCAGCACCGGCCGATCGGGCACGGCTTCATCCAGTTCCTTCAGCGTCGGGTAGCGATGCTCGGCCCACTGGTTCGTATGCCATCCCCCCATCGACGTGATCCACTGGCCGTCAGGCACGCTCTTGCGGCGAGCGGCGAGTGCTTCCTGAATCTCGCGAATCGACGTCGTGTTCTCGAGAATGGTGTGATAGCCAGGCCGATTGGCCAGGCTCACGATGTGCACGTGGCCCTCGATGAGGCCGGGCACCACGGTACGGCCGCGCAGATCGATGACGCGCGTGTTAGCGGTGCGCGGCGGTGCGTTGTTGCCCACGCTGGCGACGCGGCCATTGCGGATCGCCAGGGCGCTCACCATGGTGTTGCGCGCGTCGAGCGTATGTATGCGGCCGTTCACGAGGTTGAGATCCTGGGCGGCGGCTGGTGCAGCCGCCGCTGCCTGGGGTGCCTGCGCTGAAAGCAGCGCGTCGGGGGCGCCGGTGGCGATGCCGATGCCCGCACCGGCGACGGTGCCGATGAAGCGTCGTCGTGAGGATCCGTTGTCGTTCTTGTTCACGAGCGAAGTATAGTCTCACCCGCGTTCGCCTCTCGCGTGGGCGAGGCAGGCTGCGAGGTGAGGCATGAACATCGTCGACAGGGTGAAAAGACTCTTGGTGTCACCGGATCCCGAATGGTCGGTGATCGCAGGAGAGCCCGCGACGCTGGGCGGCTTGATCACGGGCTACGTGTTGCCGCTGGCGGCGCTCAGCGCGATCGGCTCGTTGCTGGGAACCCTCTTCATTGGCCTCGGCCTGATGTTCGCATTGAGAGTGGCCATCGTCGGCCTCGTGATGGCGATCATCGCCGTCGTCATCTTGTCGGTGATCATCGACGCCCTCGCGCCGACGTTCGGGGCGGCCAAGAACAGTACCAACGCGGCCAAAGTCGCCGCCTACGCGCCGACTCCCGCATGGGTGGGTGGGATCTTCCAGATCATCCCGTTCCTGGGCAGTGTGATCACATTCGTTGGCGCGCTCTACGCCTTGTATCTGCTGTATCTCGGGTTAATGCGGGTGATGAAGTGCCCGTCAGACAAAGCGGTCGGCTACACCGTCGTCGTGGTGTTGATCGGAATTATCGTGGGCTTCGTCGCGAGTTATATCGCCACCACGGTCATCGGTATTGGCCCGATGATGCGAATCAGCTATTAGTCGGGCAGGTCGTTGGCCTGCGGCTCGGGCAACCAGAAGCTGGCGATGAAGCCAATCAGATATGCACTGGTACCGATGATCGTGCACGCGTAGGCGAGTTTGATCGGCACCGTGGCACCGGGCATCTCGCTGACCAGTGACGTCGTCGCCAGCGCGCCGAAGGTGCCGATCATGCGTCCACCCACGTTGGCGGCGAAGCTCTCGCCCGTGCCGCGGAGATGGATCGGATAGACACGCGGCAGATAGTTCCCCCAGAAGCTCATCTGGCCGACGGTGAAGAAGCCGACCAGCAGAATTCCCCATCGTGCCCAACCCAGACCTTCCATGGGCGTCAAGAAAAAGACTGCAGGCAGCAGGAACATTCCGGGAGTCTGAAACAGCCAGAGCAGGCGGCGTCGCCCGATGATGACCACTGCGAGCGTCGCGAGCGCGACGCGGCCGGCCAATCCACCGAACTCCTGATACAACTGCGTGACGCTGATCGTCTGCTCCTGCGCGGTGCGCGGCAGCGAGCGCACTTCCTCGAGGCCGGGGACGATACGCGGCATCTGCTGGATCGCGCCGAAGGCGACGCCGTAGACGGCCGCCATCATCACCGTCGTGACGATCGTCGTGCGTCTGAATCTGGGCGTGAACAGTTCACCAAAGCTCGGTCGCTTGAGCGTGCCGGCGCGTTTCCGCTCCTCCCACTGCGGCGACTCGGGAAGGAACGGACGAATGATCATCAGTGGTATCGCCGGAAAGAGTCCCGACATCAGCGTGTAGCGCCACGCTTCGTGACCGCCGAGGATGGCCGGCAACGACTGCGAGTGCGTGACGATCCAGTAGTACGCAGCCGAGGCCATCATGCCGCCGAACGATCCGAAGGCCTGCGTGTAGCCGATCACGCGTTCGCGCTGCGCGCTGTTGGGGAAGAGCTCGGCGAGCCAGGCGACCGCGGCGACGAACTCGACGCAGACGCCAACGAAGGTGCAGCATCGCCAGAACAGCAGCCAGCCCACGGACGTCGAGAAACCGGCGGCGAGGGCGGAGAAGCCATAGAGCAGGATGCTCCACACCAGCACACGCCTCCGGCCGAACAGATCCGTGAGATATCCACCGAGGAGACCGAAGGTGCCGCCGGCGACTGCGGGCACGTACTGCATGTAGCCCACCCAGTCGTTGACCATGAGGCTGTTGGGCGCCACGCCGAGCAACTCTGCAAGCGCCGGCCTGACGATCAGCGGGAGCATCAGCAGCTCGTAGCTGTCGAAGGCGAATCCGAGCGCGGCGATCGCGCAGATCAGCCACTGTAACGGCGTGAGCCGCACGGTGGTGGTGCTCGAATCGATGGATGTCATACCCTGTCTCTCTACGACAGCGCTCGAACCGTCATTAACTTCGACGGTCGTTCGCCACTATACTTCGAAGCTTATGCAGGGAGCTCAGTCTGATCTCGCGGCCCCGGCCGCGGCGCGCGTGAAGGATGCGCGCGAGGCGCTCGATCGGTGGCTGCGTGAAGTGGTGGCTTGGCATTTCGATCCGGCCACCGGGTGTCCGTTCTGGCTCGAGCGTGCGAAGACGTTCGGCTGGGATCCGCGCGAGCGGATTCAGACGTTTGCTGATCTGAAGCACTTCGGTGGATTCGAAGACGAATGGCTGCGCGGTGGACCCGTGCAGCGGTGGATTCCCAAAGGATGCGCCGGGAAGCCGGTCTACGTGTTTGAGACCGGCGGAACGACGGGCGTGCCGAAGACGCGCATCAACTGCGAGGATTTCCTGATCGACTACGAGGTCTTCAGCACGACCTTCCCGGACGAGCACTTCCCGAAGGGCGCGAACTGGCTGATGCTTGGGCCGTCCGGTCCGCGGCGTTTGCGGCTTGCCGTTGAGCACCTGTGCCAGCATCGCGGTGGCATCTGCTTCTGTGTAGACCTCGATCCGCGCTGGGTGATCAAGTTGATCAAGAAGGGATGGGCGGATCATCTGAGCGCTTACAAAGACCACGTCATCGATCAGGCCGTGACGATCCTTCACGCCGGCCACGACATCCAGTGCATGTTCACGACGCCGAAGCTCCTCGAGGCGCTCGCGCTGCGGCTCGAGTCGATGGGCACGTCAATCGGCAAGGTCGGTATCAAGGGCATCTTCTCGGGTGGCACTGAGTTCACGCCGCAATGGAACCGGTTCGCACATGAAGAACTGCTCGACGGCGCCTTCATGACGCCCACCTACGGCAATACGCTGATGGGGCTCGCTCCCAGCGCGCCGTCCGGTCCGCACAACAACTACAAGATCAGCTACTACGCCCCGCAGCCACGCGCCGTCGTCGAAGTCGTGGACTTCGACGATGAAAACAAGCTGGTCGAGTACGGGCAGACCGGGCGCGTGAAGCTGACGACCCTGACCAAGGAATTCTTCATGCCCGGCTTTCTGGAACGCGACGAAGGTGAAAGGGAACGGCCCTACGAGAAGTATCCGTGGGACGGAGTGAGCGGGGTCAGGCCGTATCGTGCTTTTGCCTCGTCCACCACCGTCGGGGTGTATTGAGCTGGAATTGATGATCTTTGATTTGCGATTATTGATTAGTTGTTGATTGAGGATTATTGATTGGTGATTGGGAGCGTGCGTTGGTTGCCACCCCAATCAACAATTACCAATCGATAATCAACAACGATTCATAAATCAAAGATCGACCAATCAGAAATCGAAGCGCCATGTTGCATTTACCAGTCATTCGGTGGGGCGAGCCGTACGACAGCATGGAGGTGGACGAAGTCGTCCACTTCTCGACCGGCGAGCCAATTGCGAAGGTCAGCCGCGCGAACGGCGGGTTGATTCAGCGAGACGCGCGCAAGGCGCAGCGCGCCCGTGATGTCCTGCGCGAGATCCCGATTGATGAATTGATCGCGAAGGTGGGCAAGGCTGGCGAGCTGTACACGAACGCGACGCTGCCGATGGGGACCGGCACCCAGACCGCCGACGAGTTCGTGCACGCGCAGTCGGCGTCCACCGGATTGCCTGAGCGCATGTGCCGCGCCAACATGAAGAAGAACGCGTTCGTGCTGAGCGAGATGCGCAACATTCTCGAGTCGCTGACGCGCGGCCTGTCCTTCGACGTGCTCTCGACCGGCAACGGCGAAGAGCGCGGCGTTCCCATCAGCTATCAGGCGCAGAGTCCCGTTCTCGGTCTCGTGCTGCCGTCGAATTCTCCGGGCGTTCACGCGCTGTGGATGCCGATCATCCCGATGCAGATCGGCCTGGTGCTGAAGCCCGGCCCGCAGGAACCATGGACGCCGTATCGCATGGCCTCGGCATTTGCGGAAGCCGGCATTCCGAAAGCGGCGATCTCGATCTATCCCGGTGGCGCCGATGTGGGCGCCGCCGTCCTCGATGCGTGTCCACGCAGCGTTGTGTTTGGCGGACAGCCGACCGTTGATCGCTACCGCGGCAACCCGCGCGTGCAGGCACACGGCCCGGGCTTCTCGAAGATTCTCCTCGGCGACGATCAAGTCGATCGCTGGGAGCAGTATCTCGACATGATGGTCGAGAGCGTGTTCATCAACAGCGGCCGCAGTTGTATCAACACCTCCGGGATCTGGGCGAGTCGGCACACTCGGGAGATCGCCGACGCCATCGCCCAGCGACTCGCCGCCGTACGACCGTTGCCCCCCGAGCACCCGGACGCCGCACTCGCTGCCTTCACCGTCCCAGGCGTCGCCGAAGCGATCTCGAGCTCGATCGATGCCGATCTCAACGCGTCTGGCGTGACCGACGTCACGGCCAACTACCGCGACGCGGATCGACTGGTGAGAAATCGCAAGTCCGACTACCTGCTGCCGACCGTCGTGCACGTCAGTTCGCCGGACGCGGCGATTGCGCAGAAGGAGTTCATGTTTCCGTTCGTGACCGTTGTGGAATGTCCCGAATCGAAGATGCTCGAGTCGATCGGGCCGACGCTGGTCTGCAGCGCCGTGACATGTAATGAGGCGTTCCGCCGCCGGTTGCTCGACGCCGTGCACATCGATCGCCTGAACCTTGGTCCCGTGCCGACGACTCAGCTCAACTGGCGTCAGCCGCACGAAGGCAACATCGTGGAGTTCCTGTTCAGGGCTCGCGCATTCCAGTCGATGCCGCTGGGGAGCTGACCAGTCCCAATGCCCAATGCGCAATGCCCAACGACGCGATGTGAAGCGGTTTCGTTGAGCATTGAGCCTTCGGCATTGAGCATTGTGCATCCATGAAGATCCTCTCGATCACCGCGGGTGCCGCTGGGATGTATTGCGGCAGCTGTCTCCGCGACAACGCGCTGGCGATCGAGCTGATCGCGCGTGGCCACGATACGACGCTGATCCCGGTCTATACCCCAACGCTCACCGACGACGTTAACGTCAGCCGCCGCGATGTGCTGTTTGGCGGCATCAACGTCTACCTCCAGCAGCATTCGTCACTGTTCCGCAAGCTGCCGCGATTTCTCGATCGACTGTGGGATTCGCCGCGGGTGATCGGCATGTTCGCCGGACGAGGGATCTCTCCGGATGCCCGTTTCCTCGGCGAGATGACGATCTCGATGCTGCAGGGTGAGCAGGGCCTGCTGCGGAAGGAGTTCGACAAACTGGTGGACTGGACGAAGGATGAACCCGTCCCTGACGTCGTCAACCTGCCGAACTCACTGCTGATCGCGATGGCCGCGCCACTCCGGCGTGCGTTTGGACGTCCAGTGTGCATCACCTTGCAGGGTGAAGAGCTGTTCATCGAGTCGCTCGTGCCACCCTATCGCGAACAGGCCGTCGCGTTGATTCGACGCCAGGTGAGCGAGGTCGATCACTTCATCGCCGTCAGCGAGTACTGCGCGCGCTACATGTCGTCATTCCTCGAGATTCCGAGCGAACGCATCTCCGTGGTGCCGCTCGGGATCGCGATGGATGGGTATGGGCCGCCTGCCTTCGACTCCGCTCAAGCGAGGAAAGGTGAGCCGTTCCGCGTTGGCTATCTCGCGCGAATCGCGCCGGAGAAGGGATTGCGGCTGCTCGCCGAGGCCTACGTCAGACTACGACAGAGGGTGAACGGACCGCCGGCGCGTCTCGAGGTCGCCGGCTACCTGGCTCCTGAGCATCGTCGGTATCTCGACCAGGCTCGCGCGGTCCTGGCGCATGCGGGGCTGCAGAAGGAGATGGCCTACCACGGCGAAGTCGATCGAGCAGGGAAGCGCGCGTTCCTGCGCAACCTCGACGTGCTCTCGGTGCCGGCGACCTACGACGAACCGAAGGGCATGTTCCTGCTCGAGGCGATGGCGAGCGGCGTGCCTGTCGTGCAGCCGCGGCGCGGAGCGTTCATCGAAGTCGTCAACAGGACCGGCGGCGGCCTGCTCGTCGATCAGGACGATCCCGACGCGCTCGCGAGCGGACTGCATTCACTGTGGGCCGATCCCCTGGCGCGTGAACGATTCGGTCGCGCGGCGTACGACGGCGTACGGGCGCACTACACGATCTCGCATTCAGTCGATCGCCTGACAGCTGTGTACGAATCGCTCACGCGCGCCGCATCGACGCCCGCATCAAAGGGCGCCGTTTTAAGGGATAGCGCGTGATGCTGACCGTCTCCGACGTCGGCAAAGCGTATCCCACGCCGCGCGGGCCGCTAGACGTGCTGGCGAACGTGACGTTCTCGCTGTCACCCGGCGAAGCGGCCGCGATCACGGGTCCCTCGGGCAGCGGCAAGAGCTCATTGCTCTACATGCTCGGTGCACTCGAGCCGCCCTCAACCGGCGAGATCACGCTCGGCGGACAGAATCCGTTCACCCTGCCGGCGCGAGGGCTCGCCGATTTCCGGAACGCGCAGATCGGGTTCGTGTTTCAGGATCATTGCCTGCTGCCGCAGTGCACGGTGCTCGAGAACGTCCTCGTGCCGACGCTGGTCGCGCCGCGCAACGGGCGAGACGATGCCCAGTACGCGCGGACGCTGTTGGAGCAGGTCGGCCTGTCGCCACGCCTCGACCACCGCCCGAGCGAATTGTCGGGTGGCGAGAAGCAGCGCGTCGCGATTGCGCGGGCGCTCGTCCGCAGGCCGCGGCTCGTCCTGTGTGATGAACCCACGGGAAACCTGGACCAGGCCTCGGCCTCTAGCGTCGCGTCGTTGTTACTCAACCTTCACAAGACGCACCAGAACATCCTGATCGTGGTGACACACAGCGATCGGTTGGCATCGCAGTTTCCGATCCGCTTCGAGCTCTCCGGTGGGAAAGTGCATCGCCTCTCCTGAAAAGGGACGTAAACTGGGCGCATGGTGTCCTGGCTTCAGCGCCTCGCGAAGCGGCTGCGATCGCAGCTTCTCGGTCCTGACTCACACGACGGCCCGCGCGATTCGCGCGATCCCTACAGCTACGTTCGTCACCCACTTGTCCGGCGGCCGGGCGGCAGGAATGCCGCCGTGGCACTCCGGGAGCCTGACGACGATCAGAATCTGGAGCTGATCGGCGACGGCTTGGGCGCCGAAGCGCGTCGCGCGTAGGCGGCTAAAGACCGCGTGACGGAAGCCGGGTTCAACGTCGATCGGGTCGGTAGCGAGCGCGTCTATTACGGGTGGGTCGTACTCGGCGTGTCCACGCTCGCGATGATCGGCACGATGCCCGGGCGCACCCAGGGCCTCGGACTGATTACCGAGCCGCTCCTGCGGGACCTCCAGATCGGCCGGGTCGCATTCGCGCAAATCAATCTCGTTGCCACACTCGTCGGCTCGCTCTTCTGCATCGGCATAGGCAAGCTCATCGATCGCACCGGCAGCCGCATCGTCCTGACGGTGACCGCGCTGGCGCTGGGACTCACCGTCTTGGGAATGAGCCAGGCGAGCGGGGTATTGGCGATGTCGATCGCCGTGACGTTGACACGCGGGTTCGGTCAGAGCGCGCTGTCCGTGGTGAGCCTCGCGATGATTGGCAAGTGGTTCCGGCGTCGCCTCACGACGGCGATGGCCGTCTATGCGGTTGCGATGAGCATCGGCTTCATGGCGGCGTTTCCGCTGGTCGGCGCGATCGTGCAGTCGTCGGGATGGCGAATGGCATGGGCCGTGATCGGGCTGTGCCTGGTGTTCGGCCTCGCGCCGATTGCATGGCTGTTCGATCGGTCAACACCCGAATCGATCGGTGCGGAAGTGGATGGTGGTCGCGCAGGTGAGGAACAGCAGCAGGTGTCAGGCGTGCAGGCGACGCTTGTGGAGGCGCTGCGGTCGCCAGCCTTCTGGGTGTTCGCGCTGGCCAGCGCCATCTACGGTCTCGTGGCCTCCGGGATCGGGTTGCTGAATGAGTCGATCCTCGTTGAACGAGGATTCACGCCAGATATTTATTACCAGGCGCTCGCCGTGACGGCGATCACCGGGCTACTCGGCAACTTCGCCGCCGGTGCGCTGGCCGGGCGCACTTCACTGCGAACGGTCCTTGTCACAGCGTTGCTCGTGCTGGCGGTCGGTCTCACGGCGCTCGCGCACGTGACGACGGTCGCACAGGTCATGGCACAAGCCGTGGCCATGGGGATTGCCGGCGGCTTCATCATGGTCGTCTTCTTTGCGTTCTGGGGACGGGCGTACGGCCGCGCGCATCTCGGGCGCATTCAAGGTGCCGCGCAGGCGATGACCGTTGTGGCCTCCGCCGTCGGACCACTGTTTCTCGCCGTCTGGAGCGAGGCGACCGGGTCGTATGCGCCAGCCTTCTACGTCCTCGCGGTCGTGGTGGCCGTGCTCGCGATTGCGGCCGCTACTGTGCCTGTTCCTGCTGGAGCGCGCGCAAACGGATGACTGTGCTGGTGTTTGGGGCCTCGGGCAAGACCGGCCGGGAAGTGGTCAGGCAAGCACTCGCTCGCGGACTGACTGTTACGGCATTCGTTCGCGATCCTGCACGACTTCCTCTCGCCCACGCCAACCTGCGGCTCGCCAAAGGGGAAATCACCGACGCGAAAGCCGTCGCCAAAGCGATCGAGGGACAGAGATGTGTGATCTCGACGCTCGGCGTTGGTGTTCCGCTGCGGCACGATCCGATCGTGATCGAGGGCGTCCGAACGATTGCGCGCGCCTCGGAACATGCGTCGGTCGAGCGTCTCGTCTATATGTCGTTCATCGGCGTTCGCGAGAGCCGTGACGCCGCCGGCTTTCTGCTCAAGCGGCTGGCCAGGACGGTGCTGCGTCAAGAAGCGGCTGACCACGAAGTGAAGGAAGCGGCGGTCGTGGAGAGTTTCGTGGATTGGACGATTGTCCGTGCTCCCAAGCTCACCAACGGACGTCTCACAGCGTCGTATCGGGTTGGTGAGGACATCCAGGCGCACTCGCCATTACCGATGATGTCGCGCGCCGACGTCGCCGACTTCATGCTGCGGCAGCTCACCGATCAGTCCTTCATCCGCAAGGCCGTACGCATCCTGCACTGACATGCACGCCGATCGGATCAGCGCGGAGGCACTCCTCGCGCGGATCGAGTCCGGCGCGGCGCCGACAATTCTCGACGTGCGTTCGCGCGCCGAATTTGCCAAGGGACATGTGCCTGGCGCGCGGCACATCCCCTTTTGGCAGATATCGCAGCAGATTGGCGAGCTGGCGATCGCTCGAGACTCGGAGCTCGTGGTCTACTGTGGCCATGGCCCTCGCGCGGTGATCGCCGGGCGTGCGTTACGGTGGCGGGGGTTCACGCGTATTTCGTATCTCGAGGGACACTTCTCCAGGTGGAGGAGGGACGGTCTGCGTGAAGAGACATAGCCTCGTCCTCGTTGCCGGGCTGTTCCTCGCGGCCTCGTCAGGCGGCGCGGCGCAGCAGTCCTCTGAAAGCGACGCGGTCACGCCGCGCATCAGCCGTCTTGAACAGTGGTTCTCGGCGATCGCCTCGCATCGCCCAGGCGCCGTGGACGAGCAGGTTCGCCTGGTCAATACCTGGAACCAGGAGCAACTGCGTCAGATCTGGATCGACGTCAGCACGATCGTGTCGCTCGTTCGAGAGCCCGACGTCTCGCTTTTCTACGTCAACGAACCGAGCACCAGGAGCGGCCCCGGACAACAGGGGCAGCTGTCCTCGCTCGCGACCAGCCGCTCGACACAGGTGCTGTACACGGTGGGCGAATTGCGGCGGATTCGTGCGCTCGTCAAGAGGGTAAGTCCGACGGGACAGCCCGGGCCCGAGAACGACATCGTGAAGCGCGGCGCGCTGCTGCATGCCGACATTGCACTCCTGACCCCCGTCGCCAGCCGCGGCGTCGGTTCCGATGTACGTCCGGGTCCAGGTGGTCTCACCTTGTTCATGAACGACGGACAGCCGATCCGGCTGCAAGGCCTGGTCAGCCATTGGAACATGGGCCGGCGCTTGCTGGATCGAGTACGCCCACTCAACACCAGGAGCGGCCTCAAGACGGCATCGGATCCGGCGGCGGACGACTTCGTGCGCCGGTGGTATCTGGCCGTGGGCGCCTACATGACGCTGATCCGGAACATCGAGACGTCGCATTTCACGCGCGCCCTCGAGCTGTTTCCTAAGGATCCTGACGTGCTGTTCTTCGCGGCGTCCGCTCATGAAAGTTTCGCCGGTGCGCGGATGCAGTCGGTGATGCGTTCGCTGAAGGTGCCTCGAGACGTTTCGTTCGACGTTGGGAACGAGGACTCGGAGCTTCGGCTAGCCGAGCACTTGTACACCCGCGTGCTCGAGCGCAATCCGACATTCCTCGAAGCCAGGATTCGGCTCGGCCGTGTCCTCGGGCTGCGTCGTCATCATCAGGAGGCGATCGAGCAGCTGCGTCAGGGTGTCTCGGCGACTGAACCGGTGTTGCAGTACTACGCGCATCTGTTCCTGGGGAGAGAATTCGAGATGCTTGGTAATGGCCCAGAGGCGCGCCAGTCGTATGAACGGGCAACGAAGCTTGCGCCGATGGCGCAATCTCCGCTCTTTGGGCTGAGCCGCCTCGCCGAACAGAGGGGGGACCGGGTGGCAGCCCGCGACGCGGTGGCGCGCATGTTGGCGTTGCCACCGAATGAGTTTGAACGCTCGGATCCCTGGTGGGTCTACGAGGTCGTGCAGGCCCGCGCCGTGGACGCGATGCTCGCCGACCTGCGACAAGGTGTAGCGAAGTTGCCCGAATGACGAGACGCCTGATCGCGCTGAGCGTGCCATTGCTGCTTGGCAGTACCGTGGTGCCGTCTGCCCAGCAGCCGGCGTTCTCTGCGAAGCGAGAGGCAGTACGTGTGGACGTGCTGGTCACCGAGGGCGGCAAGGTCGTCACAGGTCTCGGTGCCGGCGACTTCGAGGTGCGCGACAATGGCGTGCCGCAGACAGTGGATCTTGTCAGCTTCCAGCAGATCCCGTTGAACGTCTTTCTCGCGTTCGATGTCAGCGCCAGCGTGTCGGGCGAACGGTTGACGCATCTGCAGACGGCCGGTCACACACTGCTCGATCGGCTTGCCGCCGAGGATCGATCGGCTCTGCTCACGTTCAGCCACACCGTCCTCCTGCGTGAGGGGCTGACCGTCGCCACCGCTCGAGTGCGTCAGGCGCTGACCGATGTGCAGCCGCTCGGAGACACGGCGCTGGTCGATGGCGCCTACGCAACGCTGATGCTCAACCCGCAGGACGGGGGACGCAACCTGCTGCTGGTCTTCAGTGATGGTCTTGATACCGCGAGCTGGCTCACGCCCGAGAGTGTGCTCGATTCAGCCAAACGATCCGAGTTCGTTGTCTACGGCGTATCGTCGCGCGGACCGGAGGACTCGAAGTTCCTCGAAGACCTCACCGAGTTGACCGGCGGGGCGACGCTGAAGATCGAATCCACCAAAGATCTCTCGGCGGCCTTCCTGAAGATTCTCGACGAGTTCAGACAGCGTTATTTGATCAGCTACTCGCCGACCGGGGTGGCGAATAATGGCTGGCATCGGCTCGAGGTGCGCGTGAAAGGCCGGCGCGTCAGCGTGAAGTCGCGAGCCGGTTACCAGGCGGGCACGTAATACCATGTCCAGCCTGCTCCTCAAAGGCCTCACGTATTACTGGCGCACCCATCTTGCCGTGGTGTTTGGCGTGGCGACCGCGGTCGCCGTGCTCGCCGGAGCACTGTTGGTTGGTGATTCCGTACGCGGCAGCCTGCGCGATCTCGTCGTCGGACGACTGGGCAAGACCGACTACGTGGTCATCTCGTCGGGGTTCTTTCGAGAGCAGCTGGCGGCTGACCTGCAGAAGCAGGCTGGTGCCTCAGCCCAGATCTCCGGTGTCGTACCGCTCGTCACCGCGAATGCCGTGGTGAGCGCGCAGCAGAGCGGCCGCAAGGCAGGGCAGGTGCGCGTCTATGGTGTGGACGATCGGTTCTGGCGCTTTCACGGCGTCGAGGGCATCAGTGGCCCCTCCAGCCGAGATGCGTATGTGAGTCCCGCGCTGGCGTCGCAGATCAACGCTGCTGCAGACAGCGTCATCCTGGTGAGGGTGCAGCGTCCAACCGACATCCCGCTCGAGTCGCTGCACGGCCGCCGGAACGAGATCGGGCGCACGCTGCGACTGATAGTACGCCGCGTCATTCCCGCGACCCTTCTCGGCGAGTTTGCGCTCGATCCGCAGCAGGGCGATGTGCGAGCCGTGTTCGTGCCCCTCTCGCGGCTGCAGCAGGACTTGTCAGTGGAGGCGCGAGTTAACACATTGCTCGTCTCGGGAAAGGATGCCAACGCAGACGCCACCGCTGCCATCGAGCAAGCCGTTCGAGCCACCGCGCAACTCGAGGATGTCGGTCTGAACACCAAGGCGTTGACGATCGATGGACCGGCACTGTCGATCGGCGCAGATGCCGGCCTGCTGGACGCGCCGCGCGCCGCCGCGGTGACGAAGGCGCTCGACGGCACCGGTCTCCATGCGCAACCCATGTTGGCCTATCTCGCGAACACGCTGCGTGTCGGCGACCGCGAGATCCCATACTCGCTGGTCACCGCCCTGAACGATCCGAGCGATCCGAACGATCCGAACGCCATCGTTCTGACGGACTGGGCAGCGAGGGATCTGAACGCGAAGCCCGGTGACTCCGTGACGATGGAGTATTACCTGTACGACGAGGGTGAGGTCGTGACGCGCGATGCGATGTTCCGCGTGTCGAAGATCGTTCCGCTCAGCACCGGGGACCGCGATATGGCGCCGACCTTTCCCGGTATCAGCGATTCGCCGACGCTCGAGTCCTGGGACCCGCCGTTCCCGGTGGACCTTCGCCGCGTGCGTCCGCAGGACGAGCAATTCTGGGAGCGATACCGAACCACCCCGAAGGCCTTCGTGAACCTCGAGGCTGGTCAGCGGCTGTGGCGGTCGCGGTATGGGGAGCTCACGGCGATTCGAGTGAGAAACACCGAAGCTGTTTCAGCGGATCGTCTGCGAGACGAGTTCCTGCCGAAGCTGCGGTCGGCAATCGATCCTCTGGCGCTCGGCCTCACGGTGAGCAACGTTCGGGCGCAAAGCCTGTCGGCATCGGGTGGCGCCACCGACTTCGGCGAATACTTCGTGTATTTCAGCTTCTTCCTCGTCGTGTCGGCACTGGTGCTCGCCGCACTGTTCTTCAAGCTCGGAGTCGAGCAGCGGGTCCGCGAGGTCGGTCTGTTGCGCGCCGTTGGATTCGGTCCTGCGCAGGTACGGCGACAGTTCCTCGGCGAAGGTCTCCTGCTTGCCATCGCCGGCGGCGTGCTTGGCGTGCTGGGCGCGCTGGCGTATGCCGCGGTCATCATGCACGGACTGCGAACGTGGTGGGTTGATGCTGTTGGCACGATGGCGCTGACGCTGCACGTGACGCCGACGTCATTGGCTGCGGGCGCT
>DAINQP010000042.1:0-31204 GCA_036742665.1 Vicinamibacterales bacterium
GGACAAGACGTCACCATCCCGGCGCTGACAGTGACGTACAACCTGCAGGAGCGCGGGTCCGGATCGCAAGGGCGCGATCAACAGTACATCCTGCCGCCGCTGCCGATGCGCATCCTCTCGCTGGTGCCGAAGAGCGCCGACGACATTCGCGATGCGTCGGGTCAGACCTTCGCCTCAATCGAATCACGCCGCTTCCGCGCGTCGCTGGCGACGACGACGGCGTGGGTGGCCTTTGCGTTTGCGTCCGTCTTTGGCCTGTTCGCGTTGGTGCGTGCGACCTCGCAGCTTCGCGCGAAGAAGAAGGGCCTGGTCAAACCGCTGCCCGCCTCGTCAGTGCTCGGTGCCTCGCTATCGACCCTCGCGCGCGTGAAAGCGGATGCCTCGCAAGCCGGTTGGACGGCTGAATTGTCACGACGTGCGGCTTCGGCGCTGCGCATTGCCGGCGCCGTCGCGCTGAACCGGCCAGTGAGTCAGAAGTTCGTCGGACCCGAGGTGGCACAGCGCGAAGGGCAGGTCGCCGTGTACGCCGGCTGGCCACGACGCAAGCGTGTGTTGCTCTCCGCTGCGACAACGTCGCGCACGATTTCGTCGGCCATGAACAACGGACACAGCCCGAGCGCGAACACCCGCGCGAATCTCGCATCGATTTCCGAGGCCCTGGGTGTGTTGAATACGGCCGGCTACGGCCGCCCAGCCAAGGAAGACGCCTCTGCGCTCGACAGCGCGCTGGCAGAGAGTACGCAGGCAGTACGCCGGATTCGCTCGACCACGCTATGGCCGAGGCGCACGGCGCAGGCCATGAGGTCGCTTGTAGGGTTCTAGTGCCACCACTGCAAGATCTCCCCATCGCGCTGCGCACCACGTGGGACGAGTGGATGCGCACTCGCTGGAACGACCTGCAGTTCGAGCGGGCCGAAAGCGCTCTGCTCGTCTTCATCGTGCTGCTGGCGGTCGTGGTGCTGGTGCTGGTCATCGCCATGTTGCGGCAGCGAGGCCGCACGCAGGTGGCATTGCCAGCAGTGCTGCCGGTGATGCGGCGATCGCCGTTGGCCCTCGTGCGTCATCTGCCGCTGCTACTGTTTCTCGCCGGTATTCCGTTCTTCGCTGCCGCATTGGCCGACCCTCTCACCGGGTTTGCCCGCGAGGAGGTCTCGTATCCCGGTCGCCGGATCGCATTGCTCATCGACGGATCAACCAGCATGGTGATCCGCTTCGAGTCCACGGCCAAGCGGCAGGGCGAGGCCACGTTCTTTACCGCGGTCGCCGCCGCCGAGCAGTTCATCCGTCGCCGCATGAACGGTCCCTATCGAGACCTCGTGGCGCTGATCCAGTTCGGCAACTTCGCGTACGTGGTCACGCCATTCACCAACGACTACGAGAACATTCTGCTCAGCACGAGGCTGGTCGGCGACCCACGCGAATGGGGCCGGTTCCCCGACTGGGGTACGACAATCATCGAGGGCATCGATCAGGCAACGCAGCTGTTCAAGACCTTCGATTTCGTGAACGCCTCCGGCAATCTGATGATCGTCATCACCGATGGCCGCGATTCGCAGCTCAATCAGCAGGCGGGGGCGCTCGAGCGCATGGTGGCCGAGACGCGCGCGTGGCGCATCCCGGTCTACATGATGCGCACGGCCTACAACCGACGCGAGGGCGAGGTCCTGCAGGACAAGGTCTGGCGCGCCACCGTCGAGCGCACCGGGGGACGGTTCTACGCGATCTACGACGACGATTCGACCAATCGCGCCCTGCGCGAGATCGATCGCCTGTCGCCAGGACGGATCGAAACTCGCGAATACAGCGTGGCGCGGCCGCGCTATGCGGGATTCGCGTTGATTGCGAGCGGCCTGTGGTTGTTCGCCGGCTTATTGAAATTGAACTTCGGAGTATTCCGGACGTTTCCCTAGGAGCCACGATGAGAACCTTTATTGCTCTCGTCCTTGTCAGCATCGTGCTCGGCGTCTTCGGCGCCGCTGCGCTCGGCGTTGCCCGGCTCGAAGGCCACATGGCCGATGCCCAGCAGCAGCTCTCCACGCTGCAGTACGGCGCTGCGAAGGACAGTCTCACCGAAGCATCGAAATACGCCGACCACTCGCGCTGGGTGCCGTTCCTCGGGCGCGATGAACGGCAGGAAATCCGCGCCCGCGACGCGGCGCTGCAGTACTGGACGAAGGAATATGACGTGCTGGTGCCGGCACAGGCCGAACCTGTTGCGGCGGTCGGTGACGACAACGTCGAACTGCAGCTGGTCGTCGCCAACGCGGCGTATCGCATGGGACAAGGCCGTTCAAAGGACAAGACCGCGACGATGAAGGCGCTGGAAGAAGCGGCGTCTGGCTATCTGACCGTGCTGAAGAACAACACCTGGCACACCGACGCCGCCTATAACTACGAGTACATCGTCCGATTGCGCGACGAACTGGCCAAGGGCAAACAGCCGCCACAGCCGCCGAAGGATCAGAGCGAACAGTCGGATAACGGTGAGTCGGGTGCGCCGTCGCCGGCGACCAGCTCGAAAGGATTCCAGATCTACATCCCGCTCGAGCAGGGCGAGAAGAATCCGTCTGGTGGTGAGGCGGGCAAGGCCGCACCCAAAGAGCGAAAGGGTTAGCGCGCACCAGGCACCACGGACCACGCACCAACATGCCGTCACTCCCGGCGATCGACTTCGAGAGCTTCCGGTTCGCGTCGCCGGTCTATCTCTGGCTGCTGCTGATTCCGGCAGTCTTGCTGGTCGTGTGGGGATGGCGTGTAGTCAGGCGGCGAGCGAACGTGCGGCGGCTGGCTGCACAGCGCATCGTGCCGGTGCGGCAACGGTTCGGACCGGTTGGCGATCTCGCGTTCTGGGCCTGTGTGCTCATCGCCGCGAGCCTGTGCATCGCCGCCATCGCGCGACCGCAGGCCCGGCTCTCGTCATTCCGCAAAGCCAGCGCCGACATCGTGATTCTGCAGGACGCGTCGGCCTCGATGTATGTGACCGATGTGCGCCCCGATCGATGGCGACGCTCGGTGCAGTTCCTGCGGACATTCGCCGAGACCCTGAGCTGGAAAGGGGACCGCGTCGCATTGGCATTGTTCGCGCAGCTCGCCGCGCCACAGGTGCGGTTGACGAGGGATCCGAACGCGCTGTTCTTCTTCATCGACAACCTCGGCGAGCGCTCGCCGTTCCGCCTCGAGAACACGACCACCTGGGACACCAATATCGAGGAGGGTCTTCGTTGGGGGATGCGCCTGGTGGACAAGGACGAAGAAGTCTTCGGCAAGAGCGGCAACCCGAAGGCGTTCCTGGTCGTTTCCGACGGTCAGGCGTGGAGCGGCACGGTGGCTTCGGCGATCCAGGAGGCGCGGGCGCATAAGATTCCGGTGCATGTGGCCGGGATTGGCACGACCACGGGCGGCATGATCCCCGAACCAGCGCGTCCTGACGGCACACGTCCGCCGCCGATGGTCCGATCGGTGCTCGATCGCAATTCGCTTGTGCAGCTGGCCGTGGCTGGCGGAGGCGAATACTTCGAGATCGGCGACGAGCCGGATCGGGTCGTGGCGTTCCGCATCATCGACCGGCTGCATCGGCAGTCAGACGTGTCGCAGCAGATCGAAAGTTTCGAGGACCTCTATCGGCGGTTCCTGATCGGGGCGGCGGTGATGCTCGGCCTCGGGACGTTGTTCCTGCACAAGCGCGCCGACCTGGCCTGGCAGACTGGCGGCGTTCTGATCGCGCTCGTCTTGCTCGCGACGCTCGTTCGTTAGTTGGTTCTTAGTGCTTGGTTGCTGGTCCTTTGTCCCTGGTTGTTTGTCCGCGTTGCGAAAACGCGTTTCGAGTGCCGTAAACGCGGCGACATATCCCGACGCTAAGCTGTTGACCCGACGCGGATCTGGACTGGTCCGGATCCTGCTAGCCGTTCCGCGTCCCCTGGCACGCCACGATAAGGAGATATACCCATGAAACGATTGTTGTGCGGGGCCGCCGTTGCGGCTGCATTGCTCATCTCGGCTACCCCCTCGTCTGCGCAGGTGGTGAACCTGACCGCCACTTTGACTGGCGCCGAGGAAACCACTACGACACCGGGGGTGTTGGGACTGCTGACCGGCGCTGTAGGAACCGCGACTGTCTCGGTGGATGCCACGAATGAAGAGGTCGCCGTCCAACTCCAGCTGTTTAACTTCGCGACTGGCACCAGCGCCGGCCACATTCACGTTGGGCCGCGAGGCGTTGCCGGTCCCGTGGTTCTCAGCTTCCCAATCCCGGCCGGGCGTACTGGCGACCTGCCGTTGTCGTTCCGGCTTGGCTCGGCGGCGTTCGCCGCGCAGCCACAGATCGGCATCAACACGATGCAGGACCTGATTCAGGCCATCGTCGGCGGCGGCGCGTACGTGAACATTCACACGTCGCAGTACCCGGCCGGCGAGATTCGCGGCCAGTTGACCCCCGTTCCGGTGCGGTAGCACGAGGAAACGGACAGTACGGAGTCCACGGATTCACATCGGAGCAACGGAGACCAATTGGTATCTCCGTTTCTCCGCTCCTCCCGTGTTGACCCGTTACTTCCGCATCCTCCGTTGGCTCTCCCCTGAGCGTGAGTGAACTCGGTCGCGGCGCGCGGGCCGTCCGCTGCCCAGCGGCAGATAGTGAAAGCGCACCAGATACACGTATTCGCCTGCCCCGTGCCTGGCCACCTTCAACAGATCGATCACGCCTTCGAAGCCTGACTCGCGGGCGAGCTCCGGCGTGATATCGGTAAAGCTGATCGACTCGATCGAGTCGATTTCGATCTGGCCCCCATCCATCGGATAGCGCGCGCCGACGCTGACACGCGGCCGCTGCCAGATGCGGACGCTGCACGCGATCTCGCCGCGGCGGACTCTGTCGCGCAGCCGCTTGGTGAACACCACGCGCTGAGTCTAACGTCTCCCTCCGCCCGGCTCAGCTTGGGATTATCATGAGCCGCCGACACGATCGCTGCCGGCACACGTAAATGTCCGCCTCCAGGCGGACAGGCCGCCTAGAGGTTGACTTCGCCGTTGCTGTCTCCGAACTTGTCGGTGGGTATGTCCAGGGTATCGAGCATTGCCACGAGCAGATTGGCCATCGGCGTGTTCTTCGGATGACGCAGATGTCGTCCGCCCTTCAGACGTCCTGACGCACCGCCCGCCAGCACGACCGGGAGATCGGTGTGATTGTGCTGGTTGCCGTCGCTCATGCCGCTGCCGTAGAGGACCAGTGAGTGATCGAGCAGCGTGCCGTCGCCGTCCGGTGTCGCGCGCAGCTTCTCCAGGAAGTACGCGAAGAGCCCGACGTGGTAGGTGTTGAGCACCGCAAAGCGCTCGATGTTCTCCTTCACGTTCGAGTGATGGGAGAGCGTGTGGAACGCATCGCGCACGCCGCTCTTCGGGTAGGTGGTGCCGCTCAACTCCTTGCACATCAGGAACGTCGAGACGCGCGTGATTTCCGCCTGCCATGCGAGCACCTGCAGGTCGTACATCAGCTTGATGTGCTCCTCGATGTCGCGAGGCACGCCGGTTGGCGCCGCAGGCACAGGGAGATCATCGGAGAGTTGCTGCCCGGCCTTCTGCACCCGGCGCTCGATCTCACGGACGTCGCTCAGATACTGATCGAGGCGCGTGCGGTCGGTGGCCGGCAGCTTGCGCTGCAGTGATGCGGCTTCGCCGACGACGGAGTCGAGCAGGCTGATTGACTGCGCGCGCCGCGTCTTGCGCTGCTCGGCGGTGTTGCCGTCGCCGAAGAGACGCTCGAACACGACTTGCGGATTGTTTTGCATCGGCAGCGGCGCGTGCGGGCCCTGCCAGGAAATCGTGTCGCGATACGAGCAGCTCAGTCCGTCGCCGCAGTTCAGGCTCGGTTCTTCGATGGTCAGCTCGAGCGAGGGCAGGGGGGTGTCCTGCCCGATCTTCTGCGCGGCGATCTGATCGACGGTGATGCCGAGCGACGGCTGTGCGCCGGTTTCGGCGAAGGCGCCGCTCAAATATGCGGCCGCGGACCGGTTGTGATTTGCCGTCGCGCCGCTGCCGTACGCGTTCGCGTGACGCAGGTCGCTGATGATGTTGATCTGGTTCTGAAACGGCTTGAGCGGCTGGAGGATCGGCGTGAGCTCGAAGCCGGCGCCCTCGGCGGCCGGCGTCCACAGCGGCATGATCGCGCCGTGCGGGAAGTAGATGGCGCCGAAGCGCGTCCGCGTCTTCGCGGCGGTCTGGCCGAGCAGCGTCGCGGCCGGAATCATCGATTCGAACAGCGGCAAGGCCAGCGTGACGCCGGCGCCGCGCAGGAAGGTTCGGCGTGACAGGTGCGCTTTCGTGATGAATGCCATCGATGTCGCCTCTACTTCTTCACGCGTTTCTGAAATGAATCGCTCTCGATGATGCCCATGACCAGCGACGAGAACCGGTTGTTGTTCGCGCTGGCGCGGTGAACGATCGTGCGCACCGTCGGCATATCGTAGTCGTGCACCGGACGGCCGAGCGCGTAGGTCAGCAGCTTTTCGGTGGCCGTCGTCATGAACGCGTCCGATCGGCTTAACACGGCCTGGCGCAGATCGGCGGGGCCGCTGACCGGCGTGCCGTCGGCGAGCTGTCCCTTCGAGTCGATCCGGCTCGGGCCATCGAACTCGCGCCAGCCGCCGACCAGATCGAAGTTCTCGAGCGCGAAGCCCATCGGATCCATGATGCGATGGCACGACGCGCAGGTCGGGCTCGCGCGATGCGCTTCCAGCCGCTCACGCACCGAGCTGGTCTTGGCGCCTTCGGCGCCGCCAAGATTGGTTTCCACGCCAGGCGGCGGAACAGGTGCCGGCGTACCGAGGAGATTCTCGAGCACCCACTTGCCGCGCACCACCGGAGAGGTGCGCGTCGCCGTTGACGTCACCGTCAGCACGCTGCCTTGACCAAGCAGGCCGCGACGCGGGCTGTCGGCGGCCAGCGACACACGCCGGAAATAACTGCCCTTTACGTTCGGGATGCCGTAGTGGCGGGCGAGCCGCTCATCGACGAAAGTGTAGTCAGCGTCGAGGAGATCGATGAGGCTGCGATCCTCACGGACGATCGCATCGAACATCATCTCCGTTTCGCGGCGGAAGCCGCGGCGCAGGTTCGCGTCGAAGCTCTTGGCATCGGTCTGCACGTTCTCCAGCTCGCGGAGATAGAGCCACTGTCCGGCGAAGTTCTCGACGAGCGCGTCGGCGCGCTGGTCGGCCAGCATCCGCTTGACCTGTTGCACGAGCGTTTGGGGATCGCGCAGACGGCCCTTCGTCGCCACGTCGCGCAGCTCGTCATCCGGGATGCTGCTCCACAAGAAGAACGACAGCCGTGAGGCAAGCTCGACGTCGCTGATACGGTAGACCTGACCAGACGCGACAGTCGCCGGCTCTTCTTCAATTCGATACACGAATCGCGGTGCGACCAGAATGCGCGCCAGTGACTGTTGGATGCCGTTGTCGAAGTTGCCGTTCGTGCGGCCCTCGCGATAGAACTCCAGCAGCGTGTTGACTTCGGCGGCGCTCACCGGTCCGCGGTACGCGCGGCGTGCCAGCGAGCTGAGGATCGTGCGCGCGCAGGTCGTTTCTTCGGCGGCGCTCGCCGGCTTGCAGCGGAAAATCGCGCGCCGGCTCGGTGTATCGCCGGCGCCTGTGGCATCGAATGGACCGGTCACCACCAACGTCGGGATGCCGCCCTGTGTGGTGAAGGTCGCGTTGGTGCGGAAGTCGGAGTAGATCTCGTCAACCCCGGCGCCGCGCTGTCGATCGACCAGCGCGATCCCGATGGCGTGCGGACCGGCGGTCACTTTCATCCGGAAGCCGCGCGGGTTGTCCACTTTGATTTGTGCGCCGTCGAGCGTGAGATCGAGTCCACCCGGACCAGCCCCGCGTCCGCCAAACGCGAACTCGTATTCGGCGTCGAGTGGGAACGTGTGATTGAACACCACGCCACCGCGCGTGCCGAGTGGCAGCCCGTCAATGTGGCGATCCTGCGCGAGACCGGCTGGCGGCGCGAATGTCGTCTGCAAGGGTGCGAGCGTCTGATCGCCAACCGCCAGGCGGCTGATCTTCATCGCAGCGGACACGTAGCCCTGAATCAGCGAGGGCGACACTGCCAGCGCTTCCGCCAGGTTGTCGAAACCCTGGCTCGATCCGTCGGCCGGCAGCAGTGTGTTCACGTTGATGTCGAGGCCAAGGAGATCGCGAATCGCATTGGCGTATTCGGTGCGATTCAAGCGATGCAGCGCAGGAGTGACCAGCGCCGCGTTCGGATCGGCAGCCTTGTCGAGGCGGGTCTCGAGCTCCGCGGCGAAGCGATCGAGCGCGCTGCGCTCCGGACGCTTCGCCCCGCTCGGCGGCATCATGCCGGTGCGGATCTTCTTGACCACCTTCTCCCAGGTTTCCGACGCTGGGCCGACACGCGAGAGATCGAGCGTATCGAGTGCGAGACCGCCGATCTTCGCGCGTTGGTTGTGGCAGCCGATGCAGTACTGAGTGAGAAACGTGGCCTCGGCGGATGTGCTCGCCGACGTGGCGGCCGGGGCCTGCTGTGCATCCGCGGACGGCGACGCACTCCGCACGATCACCGCCATCAAAACGATGAAGAGGACACTGGCCGATCCGGAAAATGTGATGCGTGGGTTCGTCACTGTTGCCCTGCGGGTGGTGCAGCCATCAGCTGCTTGATCAATGCGATCGAGCTTGGCTTTGGCTTGGCCGGAATCGTCGCCAGGAATACGCCTTCGGCCCACGTCATTGGCGTGCGCCCTTCCTTGTCCCTGGCGTCCAACTTCGCGCCAAGCGACGCGAGATACTTGATAATCTCGTCCGACCCGCGGTTCGCGGCGCCGTGGACAGCCGTCAGGCCCATCGAATTCACCGCGTTCACGTCCAGCCCGAGCTCGACGCACAGTTTCACGGCCTCGAGCAGCGCCGGCTGACCTTCGTCGTACGTCTGATCGAAGACCCAGTTGACGCCGGCCGCGGCCATCAGCGCCGTCGTGCCCGCAAACGTCGCGATGTTGGGATCGGCGCCGTGCTTGAGCAGCAGCTTCATCACGGTGACGTCGCCGGCGAGCGCGGCGGTGACAAACGGCGTCTGGCCGGTGAAGTCCACCCAGGAGAGTGATGCCGTGATGCGCAAAAAGTCGTTGCGCACCGGCGGCACTTCCCTGGTGCGGGCGTTGGGATCGGCACCGCGCTCGAGCAGGACCTGGATCAAGGCGAGGAACGGCGCCCGGTCGATGCTGTTCTCGAACGTCGCGTTGTCGACGTCCATGTTGCGCGTCTCGACTGCGGCCCACAGCGGCGTGCGGCCGTACCAGTCCGCGGCCTTGACGTCCGCGCCGCGCTCGATCAGATACCGCGCCACGTCGGGATGATTGTTGGTGATTGCGGTGATGAGCGGCGTGATGTCGTTGGCGTCTCGCGCATTGATCTCCGCGCCGGCGTCGAGCAGCATCCGCACGGTCTCCAGCCGGCCGTCGCGCGCCGCGTACATCAACGGTGTCATCCCGCCCGGGATCGGTCCACGACGGCCGCGATCGGGCGATCCGCCGCGGACGATCCCAATGCCGTGACCGAAGCCAGGCTGGGAATTCGGAAGCACCCATGCCGGCGTTCGGCCAATACGCGTCCGCGCCTTCACCGATGCGCCGCGCGCGATCAGCAGCTTGACCAGGTCAGGATGGTTCTCGCGGACGGCGACCATGAGCGCCGTCTGCTGGTATGTCGCATCCGTCGCGTCGATCGTAGCGCCGCGATCGAGGAGCAGTGTCACCGCATCAGCCCGGCCGACCCGTGTCACGCTCATCAACGGCGTCTCGCCCGCGGGGTCCGGAGCATTGGCGTCGGCGCCGGCGTCGAGCAGGATCGCGATCATGCTCGCGCTGCCGTTACCGGACGCGATCGCCATCGGCGTGAGCCCGTATCGATTGGGAGCCGTCGCCTGTGCCCCCGCGCCGAGCAGCAGCTTCGCCATCGCGGCATCGTCCACGCGCACGGCCCAGTGCAGCGCCGGTGACCCGTCGGTGCCGAGGGCGTTGACGTCAACTTTCTGGGCGATGAGGGCCCGCACCGCCGAGATGTCCCGCTTCATCGCCGCGTCGGCCAGTCGAGTTTCGACCCCGGCGGCCGCCGCGCCGCGAGGCGCGACGAGAGTCAGCAGGACGGCCACTGAGCAGACGAGTCCCTGCAGGTTTTTCACGCCTTTATTAGACGATGGCGGCGTGAGGATTCCAAGACCCTGAATGGGCGAGCGCGGTCTATTTCCCGTCCAAATTGGAGAATGAGGTATCAGGACACAGGAATCACAAGGATCAGCGCTGATTCCTGTGTCCTGATTCCTGATTCCTAAAGAGAACGCAGGAACGTCATCAGCTTGCGCTGGTCTGTCCGGCTCAACGCGTTGAATGCGCGCCGCGTGCCGTCCGCCTGATTGCCGTGCCGCTGGATGGCGTCGTCGATACTGTGGCTGAGGAAGTCGTGCATGAACCGCGTGCGGGCATGCAGACCCCACAGGGGCGCGGTGCGCACCTTGTTACGGGAGGATGCGCCGCCGTTCTGCACGATGCCATCCCCAGTGTCGATGTCGTGCAGCAGGAAGTCGCCGAACGGCTGAATCCGCTTGTTGCCGAGCGTGCGCGAGACGAGCATCGCGCCGCCGTTGATCGGGGTCTCGGGTTCCGCTGTCACCATTGAGCGTGTGTGGCAGACGTTGCAGCCGACCTGATTGAACAGCGCGCTGCCCGCGATCGCGTCTGCCGTGTTGGCCAGCTCCGCATAGCGCGGCGGCACCTTCAGCGAACGCATGAACAGCGCGAAGAGCTCGACGTCGCCGCCTTCGTCGTCAACGATACCGTCATCGGGTACCGGGTTGCCGTTCGAGGTGTTCTCTGTCGGCTGTAACGGACTGGTGATTCCCATCTCGTTGAGATACGCGTCGGCCGAGAATGAAAGCAGGCTGGCCTGCTGGGCCTTCCAGCCGAAGCGCCCGACGCGCGTTTGTCCCGGCGCTTCGAACACGGGCACGCTGATGATCTGACCGCGCATCGCGGTTGGCTGCTCCGCGGCGATCTGCTGCAGCGTACTGTTGCCGACTGCTTCGACATAGCCGTCACCGAAGACGCTTTGCGATCCGCGGAACGTGAAGACGTTCGTTCTCGACTCGATCACCGTCTCGAGTAGCGTCATGCTCGTCGCGCGATCGTGGATAAGTGATCCCCCGGGATGATCGATGAACCGGCTGCCATCGAAAAACCCGGCGCGCCGCTCGGCGATCTGGCTGCCGCCACCGAGCGCCGGCGCATTGTGGCACTCACCGCAGCCGACCGCGTTGAACACCGGACCGACGCCGTCCGCTTCGGTCTCGTGTGAACCGAACTCGGCTGCCGCAGCGTCGAAGCTGCACTCGTCGTTTTCAACTCCGGGCGAGCTTCGCGTATCGGTAAGGTGGTTCTGCCGTGCGCAATACTCCTCGGCGAATCCATTGGAGGCGACGTCGAATCCTGACAGTGCATCCGTAATGACTGCTGCAGCGGTCGTCGCCGCCCCGGCTCTGACAAGTGTTTCTGCGAAACTGCTTTGCGTTTCCACGCGCGTGCTCAAGGCCATGACCAGCGCCAGCGCACTCGCACACACACACACTCCCACTTTGAACACACCTCGCATGGGCTGCCCTTCCCCGTCTTCGGGCTATAGCGGTGACCGCGCCGAGACACGTGTGGCGCGGCCGGTTGGACCCGTGTTGTGAAGAACCAGATGCCTCCTCACCGGACGTCGGTTGCGGAGGCGGAGGGGGAACTGCTGTCAGCGACGTATTCTGGCGACGAACACGCGCCATGGACGAGCGAAGTCTTGACGCGTGTTGATATTGTTTGCCGGGTATTGATAGAAAACCCTAGTGACGAGCTGGCTCAATGTCTACCAACCACTACCACGTACCACTAACCACCCACCGACTGTCGCCAGAGGCCGGCGCGATACTCCGACGGCGACACGCCGCACACCGTCTTGAAGTCGCGATCGAATCGGCTCGGGCTGCTGAATCCAGCCCGGCTCGCGATTTCTTTCATGCTCAGCGTCGTGGTTTGCAACAGACGACACGCGGCTCGCACTCGTGTGCGGCGGAGCAGCGTCACGAATGTCAATCCGGTGTGACGCTTCAACACGCGGCACAAGTGCTCCGTGGAGACGCCGAGATCCTGCGCGACGCCACGAACCTGTAGCGTCGTTTCCACGTAGCGGTTCTCGATCACGTGCATTGTGCGAATCACCTGCGGGCTGACGCGCGTCTCCGGCGCACACGCCGGCGCGGGTGCCGAGCCGGGAACGTAGGCGCGGGCCAACCGGATCAGCTGATCCGAGAACACCGGTTTTTCGAAGTAATTCACCGCGCCGAGCTTGCCGGCTTCGAGTGCTGAGGCCGTCGACGCCAGCCCGGTCACGATCATCGGCACGTCGGCCAACGTCTGACGGAGCTGCTTCAACAGGTCAACATCTGCCCCATCGGGCAGTCGAAGGTCGGCAACTACGAGATCGAACGCACGCTGGCCGGCAAGCCTCAGGCCGTCCTGGCCTGTACTGGCCAGGGCGACAGTGAATCCTGCTTCTTGCAAAGCTCGGCCGAACGAGTCCCGTGTGGCGCGGTTCTCGCCGATGACGAGGACCGTGGGCATGTTTCCCTTGTTGGGGTCCGGAGAGACCGGATTGTACCGAATTCTTATGGCCGGGCTTGGTCCTACTCTGCGGGCTCAATTTTCAAGAGCGCCGCCGCATCTTCCTCGGTCAAGACGTAGAGCAGTCCATCCGGTCCCTGTCGCACATCGCGAATGCGCTGGTGCAGATCGCGTAACAGCGACTCGCGCCGCAGCTCCTGCCAGTTGTCATTGAATACGACCCGCTGCAGTTGGCCGGTGCGGGCAATCTCGCCTTCACGCATGCCGCCGACGAACAGGTTGCGTTTCCAGTTCGGGAGGCGATCGCCGGTGTAGAACACCATGCCTGACAACGCGATCGACGGCACCCACACGATGTGCGGTCGCTCCATGCCTTCCTTGTACGGGGACACCGACATGTAGGGACCGCGATAATCGCGGCCGTCGCTGACGACTGGCCAGCCGTAGTTCTTGCCGGCCTTGAGGATGTTCACCTCATCGCCGCCGTTCGGGCCCTGCTCGCCGGCCCAGACTTCACCGTTGAACGGATTGATCGCCAGGCCCAGCTGCGTGCGATGGCCCATGGTGTAGATCAACGGCTTGAAACCGGCCTTGCCGACAAACGGATTGTCCTTCGGCACGCCGCCCTCGTCGGTCATGCGGAGAATCTTTCCGGCGTAGTCGTTGCCGTGCTGCGGGCGATTGACACTCTCGGGCGGTCCCGTCCCAGGGCCGCCGATCGTCATGTAGAGCATCCCGTCCTGGCCGAACGCGATCCTCGACATCTCCATGTCCACGTCGTCGGCCACGAAGATGTCGCGCACATCGGTGAGCTGATTGCCGTCCCACGTGCCGCGCAGGATCGAGTTGCTGGCCAATGGGAAGTCCTTCCCATCAGCACTCTTCCCCATGCCAACGGGCTTGTGGTACGAGATGTAGATCCACCTGTTCTCGGCGAACCGTGGATGCAGGGCGATGTCCATCAGCCCGGCCATCGTGCTGATCGAAACGACTTTCGGTGTGCCCTTGACCGGCTCCGGCTGCAGCACACCGTTGCGCACGAGACGCAGTCGGCCGATCCGCTCGGTGATGAGCATGTCCCCGAGCGGAGTCGAGGGGCCGCCCGGTAGAAACGCTACGCTCCACGGGTGTGACAGGCCTTTGGTCACGACTGACACGCGGATGTGACGCTGCTCGTAAGTTTCGAAGTTGAATGGACCGTCGCCGAGTGGCGGGCTGTTATACGGGGCGACCTTCGGCCCAGGCGGCACGACGCCGCGCATGTCGCGCACCTCGGGATACGGATACTTCTTCGTCGTCTGTTCTTGCGCGCGCACGATCTCGATCGCCGCAACGACGGTGAGCACCAGCGCCGCGCCGACGCCGGCGCAACGCCACCAGTTGGTTGGGTTCATAAGGTCACTATACCGCCGGCCGATGGGTGACGTGTCGGTGCGAAGCCTGATCGCTTGTCGGTGCGAAGGGCCATCGCTGGTCGGTGCAAGGGCACTGAGGCCAGTCGGTGCTATCGAGCTTCGCATGTCGGTGGTTGCTAGTGTCGATGACGTGCCGCTCGGCGGACGCGTGCGAGCATGCCGAGCTCATCGCGTAGCCGGAAATTGGCGCAGCGATTCACCCGCGCGTGTTCCGTCGATGTGTTTCGATTGTCGCGAGTCACCATTGGCGTTTTGAGCCACGGGCGGATGTCGTCGCGCGTCACCAACTACACACGCGGACATCGTCAGAGAACGAGCGAAGACAATTTCCCGGCGTGCGAGTCGCGACCGCGACGCGGCACGCTGTCGGCGTGAGCAGATTGATCCTCAATCCATGGGGACTGAGCCCGTATATCGCAGGATATAGAGTCCACCGGTGAAGCGGTCGTTGGCGTAGATCAATCCCTTCTCGTCGACGATGGCGTGATTGATCTGAATTGTGCCGCTCGGATTCCTCGGCGGCGCCTCCGGGATATAGAACCCGAGCTCTTCGACGTGCGGCGGCGCACCAGGCACGCCTTTCGGGCCCTCGACGGCACGGAAGATCCGGACGCCGCCGTTGAACCAGCTCGCGACCGTCGTGTTCTCGAGACGTTTGTAGAGCGGCCCGGGGAAGTTCGGATGGAGATTGTGCGCCCCGAAGCGGCCGCCGCGCGTGCATAACTCACCATCGGTGGCGTGCAGTGGAGCCGTGCCAATGATGACCGGATGCGTTTCGTCCTGAATGTCGAGCAACCACACCAGCTTTGGTGCGTCTTTGCAATTGTCCTGCACGTCCTCGTCAGACGCCCACGCCAGCTTGCGCGCAAACATCGGTTGGAAGGTGTGCGTCCACGCCGGGAACGGCGGATGGAAATCGACACGACTGATCAGGCGTGGCGTGAACGTCTTCGCTGTGCCCGCCTTGACTGCTGCGAGCCCCGAGATGTCGAAGACCATCGCGCCGCCGTCGATGTACGCCACATACGCACGATCGGCATGATCCGGCCAGATCTCGATCTGGTGCGGTCGATATCCATCGTCGAGCGGCTTGTGCCGCGATGGGAGACAGCCGGGCAGACAGGGATCGCCCTTGCGAGTGCCGGGCAGCCACCAACGCCCGACCTCTCGCGGCTGCCGTGGATTCCGCAGATCGACGGCGACCCAGATCTGATCGTCCTGCGGGTTCGTCGGATGAAAGTCCGGCATGCCGGTCGTGAGATGCGCGAACTCGCCGTCAACGAACCACAAGTTGTGTACGCCGCGAGATTCGGGGCCGGACGTATCGAAGAACGAGAGGCTGAGATCGTCGAGAGCCTTCGCGCTTGCGACTTTCTTGGGATCGGAGACGTCGAGTACCCACATGCCGGCCCGCTTGCCGCCGGCCTTCGCCGATTGATTGGCCACTGCGAGCACATTGCCCGAGAGACCCAACGAATTGCAGCGGGTGACCCCCGGCATCGGCGAGGGCAGTTGATTCACGAGCATCGGATTCTCAGGCTTCGTGACGTCGATCACGCTGAGACAACGCTGCGGCGCTTCATGGGCGAGGTAGAGGATGCGCCGTCCGTCAGGCAACTGCTGAAGCGCGAGTCCCTCGCCGCCATCGCCCTGGCCGTTTAAATCGTTGTGTCCGACCAGAACCACATCACGCGATTCCGCCGGGCGCTGTGCCGTCAACGACGCACAGGGCAGCACGAGAGACGCGACGAGGAGGAGGCCATGAAGGGATTTGCGCATGGCCGGGTATTCTACGCCCGGGCGCACGTACTCAGCGCCGCGGGCTTTGAAGCCTGAGCGTCACGACGGTCTCGATGTGTGGCGTGTGCGGAAACATGTCCGCTGGCTGCATCGACTCGATCGCGTATCCCTGGCCAACGATCGACTGCAGATCGCGGGCGAGCGTCTCGGGATTACAAGAGACATAGACTGCCGTTGCCGGGCAGAGGCGCCCGAAGACGTCATCAAGCACCACGTCCTCACAACCCTCACGTGGCGGATCGAGAACCACCGCTGGTGCGAGCGTGCCGCGCCGTCGCCTGGCCGCGAAGGCGCGTGTGAAGGTGCTCACTGGTTTGGCGACAAACCGACAGCGCTCCGGCGGAATGCGGCTGACGCGCACGCTGGCGTGGCCGTCCTCGACGGCAGCGTGACTGGCTTCGACAGCAGTGACGCGCTGATCTCGCTTCGCGAGTGGAAGCGCGAAGAGGCCGGCTCCCGCATACAGATCGAGCACGGGAACATCCGCGGGAATGGCGTCGAGAACGAGCCTCACGAGGATCTCGGCGGCTCTGACGTTCGTCTGGAAGAACGCCGTTGGTGACATCAGAAAGGTCGCGCCGCCGACCTCGTCCCGAAGCCGCTCGGTGCCGGAGATGCGCCGCGTCTCGGGCCCAAAGATGTAGGCATCGCTGCGCGGGTGCACATTGACATGAAAAGACGAGGGCGCCCACCTCGCAGCAAGTGCCTGTCGTGTCGCCTCCCGAAGCCGTTGATCGGAATTGTCCGTGACCACAATCGTCGCCATCGTCTCGTGCGTAGAGCCGCTCACGCGAATGGCAATGCTCTTGAGAGTTGGCACTCCCTGTCGTCCGCCGACCTTCGCGTAGGCCTCGAGCAGGCCAAATGCCACTCTGTTGCCTCGTTCGTCGTGCACAGGACACTCGCGCACCGCCATCACGCGACGCGAGCCACGCGCATAGTGGCCCATGATGAGGCCGGCGCGACCCGACCGGCCGCCCTGCGACGCATGCCCGAAAACGAAGTGCACCTTCTGGCGGTAGTGCCACGGATCCTCGAGCGGTGTTGCGGCAATCGTCGGCCGTGCCGCCGGCGCTCCGGGGACCGCCCGTTTCACGAGGCGATCCACCATGTCGGTCTTCAGTCGCAGTTGTTCGGCATAGGCGATGTGCTGCCAGGCGCAGCCGCCGCAGACGCCAAAGTGCGAGCAGCCCGGTTGTACGCGATGCGGCGACGCACGAACCACCTCGAGCAGGGTGGCCGCGCGCGTGCGTGGGTGTTCGAGCGAGACGCGCACACGCTCGCCGGGAATCGTGAAGGGAACGGTGATGGTGTGGCCGCGATGACGCGCCACTCCATCGCCGGACGTGTTGAGGTGCTCGATGTCGAGGACGATCTCTGCCACACCAGAGTCCTTAATTTGACACAATAGCCGCACACGCTTTCAGGAGGAGTCACGTGGCACTACGCCGCGGCGTCGCATTGGTGTTCGCCTTCATCGGTCTTGCCGCGCTCGTGTCGATGGCCGGCATGACCTTCATGTACTTCGCGGTATCGCGCGCGCCCGCGGTGCCGTCGTCCGCGACCCTGGTGCTGCGCCCTGGCGGCGATCTGCAGGAAGTGATTCCCGACGATGTCGTGGGGCAGGTGTTCGGCAGGGAAGTCGACACCGTGCGTGGGTTCGTAGACAACCTGCAGAAGGCCAAACGCGACTCGCGCATCAAGACCGTCTTGCTGATGCCGTCCGGTCTGCAGCTGCCGTACTGGGCCAAGGTACAGGAACTGCGCGAGGCGATCGTCGATTTCCGCAAGTCGGGGAAACGGGTTGTCGCCTTTCTCGAATATGGCGGCGACCGCGAGTACTACCTGGCCACTGCCGCTGACAAGGTGTATCTCCTCCCGAGCAGCCCGCTCGACCTGAGCGGCGTGGCCTCGTACGAGATCTTCTTGCGCGGCGCGTTCGACAAGGTCGGCGCCTACCCGGACTTCATCCACATTGGCGACTACAAGTCGGCGGCCAATCAACTCACCGAAAAGGGCTTCACGCCGGCGCATCGTGAGATGACCGAGTCGCTCAACCGCGACACGTACGAACAGCTGGTGCGCGGGATCGCCGACGGCCGGAAGAAGAGCGAGAAAGACGTCCGCGCGCTGCTCGATCAGGGCCCCTTCGTGGCGGAAGAAGCGCTGCGCGTCGGACTGGTGGACGACCTCGCGTACGAGGACGAGCTCGACGACCGCGAGCCCACGCTGAGTGAGGACGACATGGATCGTATCGAGGGCCGCAACTATCAGCGGATCACCCCCGCGTCGGTCGGTTTCCGTCCACGCTCCCGCATCGCCCTCGTCTATGCGGTCGGAACCATTGCCTCGGGCAAGAGCACCTTCGACCCGCTCAACGGCACCGTCCTGGGATCGGACACCTTGATCGAGCAGATCCGTGATGCACGCGACGACGACAGCATCAAGGCGATCGTGCTGCGCGTCGATAGCCCTGGCGGATCGGCGTTGGCGTCGGACGTGATCTGGCGCGAGCTGATGATCACCCGCGACGCCGACAACGCCCGGCCACTCATCGTCTCGATGTCGGACCTCGCCGCGTCGGGTGGCTACTACATCGCTATGGCCGGCGACTCCATCGTGGCGCAGCCGGGCACGTTGACGGGCTCGATCGGCGTCTTCGGCGGCAAGTTCGCCATCGGCGGAGCGCTCAACAAGGTCGGCGTCAACCACGACGCCGTCGTTTCTGGTCCGAATGCCAGCATCGATTCCCCGTTCACGCCGTTCACGCCGTCGCAGCGTGCGAAGGTGCAGGAAATGATGCAGAGCGTCTACGACGACTTCGTTGATAAGGCTGCCGAGTCTCGCAACACGACACCGGAGAAAATGCACGCCGTCGCCCAGGGTCGGGTGTGGACCGGTCAGCAGGCACGCGAGCGCGGGTTGGTCGATGCGCTCGGCGGGCTCGATACTGCCATCGCGATCGCGAAAGAGCGCGCCAAGATTCCGAAGGATGAGGACGTCGAACTCGTCGTCTTCACTGGACGACGAACGCTCTATGAGGCGCTGTCAGAGCAGTTCGGGGGCGGTGCAAGCCTGCTTCTTACGTTCGCCAGCCGAAGCGACGCGCGGGCGATTGGCGCGCTGACTGCCCCGGCGCGACTGTTCAAGCGCGGCGAGCCGCTGACGTTGCTGCCTTTTGCCTTTGTGCGCTAGTAGCTGGTAGGCGGTTGGGTGGTTGAACCTCCAGCTACCAGCTACCAGCTACCGACTACGAACTAGAGCTGATACATCGAGACGATTCGCTGGACGACGTCAACGTTGATTTCTGGCTTGACGCGATCCTTGGCCTTGACCATGTAGGCGTTGAAGAATCGACCTCGCCGTTCGTTGAGGATCTCGGCCCGGAAGGTTTCCTTCGCTTTCCGGAACTCCTCGGGCGTCACCGGATCTTTTTCGACCACACGGACGATCACCGTACCGTCGTTGGTCTTGATCGGCTCGCTGACACCGTTCACCGGCAGCGAGAATGCCACCTTGTCCACCTCGGGGCTCACGCCGATGTTGTCAGGCAGCGCCGCGTTGCGCGCGATCAGATCGGTGTCCTTCGCCTCAAAGCCCTGCGCCTTGGCCGCCGCCGTAAAGTTGGGCGCTGACTTCAGTGAGGCCGCAATCGCGCTGGCCCGCTCGCTGCTCAATTCGGCGGCACGCTGACGAATCAGGTCCTCTCTGACGCGGTCCTTGACTTCGTCCAGCTTCGGTACGTAGGGATCCTTCTTCTCCACGACCGTGATGAACACCGGTCCGCGCGAAGAGGAGATTGCTTTGCTGACCTGTTTGTCGGTCAGCGTGAACGCCTCCTGCGCGACTTGTGGAGTCACGCCGAGCCCGGGTACCGGATCCTCGCGCTGGAACAAGCCGGACTCCTGCACCATCAAGCCCAGTTCCCTGGCCACCGTGTCGAGGTCTCCCGGGTCGTCGATGCGCTTTTCGAGATCGCGCGCCTGCTGGGCGATTCGCTGATCGGCCATCTCCATCGCCAGCTGCTGCTGAATCTGTGCCCGGACTTCCTCGAGCGTTCGCGTCGCGCCCGCTTTCTTGTCCACCACTTTGATGATGTGATAGCCGAACTGCGACTTGACCAGATCGCTGATCTGCCCGGGCTGCATCGAGAACGCCGCTTGCTCGAACTCGGGCACCATGCGGCCACGCCCGAAGTAGTCGAGGTCGCCGCCGTTGGGCGCCGAGCCCTTGTCCTCCGAGACCTTCTTGGCCAGCTCGGCGAAATCCGCGCCGCTCTTCACCTGCTTGAGGATTTCTTCGGCGCGCTTCTTGACGTCCGCGTCGTTCTTGCCGGCCGTCTCGAGCAGAATGTGGCTGGCCCGCACCTGTTCCGGCGTCTGGTACTGCTGAATGTTGTCGTTGTAGTACCGCTGCACATCGGCCGGCGGGACCACCACCTTCTGGCGTCCCTGCTCACGATCGAGCAGCAGGTATTTGATCTTGCGCTGCTCGCCGCGACGATATTCCGCGCTGTGCGACTGATAGTGGGCGGCGACCTCGGCGTCGCTCACGGTGACCTTGTCGCGGAAGCGATCTGCGGTGAGCGCGACCACTTGCAGCTTCACCTTCTCGTTGCGCTGCGTGTACTCGCGCTCGAGATCGCTGTCGGGCACGGCCATCCAGTCGGTGAGCGCGCCGCGAAGCTTGTCGACGATGAGACTGCGGCGCAGACCTTCTTCGAACTGGCTGGTGGTCATCGGCGGATTCTGGCTTTGCAGCAACTGCTGATACCGCGCTTCGCCGATGAACTGCCCGTTCTCCTGAAGGCCCGGCAGCGACAAGATCTGTTGTGCGAGCTCGTCGTCGGTGACGCGAATGCCATTGCGGTCGGCTTCGATCAGCGCGACCTGCTCTTCGATCAGCTGATTCAGGATCTGTTGATCAACGCCCAGTTGCCGCAACAGCGACGCGTTGATGTTGCCGCCCAACTGATTGCGGTAGGCCTGGATCTGCGAGATGTAGCGCTGCTGGAATTCACGAGCGGTCACCTCGCGCCCGGCCACTTCGGCCACGACCTCACCAGGCGCGGCGCCGGTGCCAGTCTGTCGCGTGCTGACGAAGTCCGGAATATACAGCAGGATGAACGTCAGCACGACCACCGCAAGACTCCACTTGAGGATGTTCTTGTGGCGGCGCATCCGGTCGAGCATGGTCATTGGTCGCGATTCCTCTTGTCTGTGAGTGGTTGGTGGTTCGTGATACCGGCGTACCAACCACCCACCAATGTACGCCACGAAACGATGAAGCTGCAACCAGTTGCACGACCGTCCGATAAGAGGTTCGGAGGGGGTCACAACAGCCGACGGTGGGTAGGCGGCAGCGCCTGGCCGGCCCGAGCCTTGTGATATTATTTGATAGAACCGAAAGGACTTAGCGGTCTTCCACGCCGCGTGTCGTGTGCCGTCGGGCCCACGGCCCCTCTGACGACCAGTGAGATCTGTCTCCAGAAAGCGTGACGCGGCCCCTCGTGCGGCCAGACGTCCCCGGCGGCCGGACCTCGCCGCGCGGCTGAAACTCCGTGCGCGCGTCCTCAAGACCCGGGTCGAGCGCCGCGACACGCTCATCGAAGCGGTCCGCGAGGCTAATGGCACTCGGGATTCGCGCAAGATCGGCGAGTGGCTGCTGCGTCAGGCGCAGGGATGGGTCCCGGCTCCGTGCTGGGTGGTCATCGCCCACGACCCGAACGGCCATCTAAACGTGCTCGCGGACACCGGCCTCGTGCCCAACCTCGCGCCGTCACTGTGGTCGTCGGCAAACTGGGTCATGCGCCACGCCAGTGAATTCTTCTCCGGAGATCTCGCCAGAGACCCGCGGAGCGGCCCTGGCGCGGTCGGGTCGGTGATTGCCTTCCCGCTTTTGTGCCGCAACCGCAGCGTTGGTGTGCTGGTTGGCCTGGATCCGAGCCCGTCCACGGCGACACCCTCAATGAGCGCGTCGCTGGTGATGGCGTTGCGCGAACTGATCGAGCCCTCAGCGATCGCCCTCGACAACGCGCTGGCCCTGGAGAAAGCCGACGCACTCTCGGTGACCGACGACCTCACGCGATTGTCGAACTCGCGGCACCTGTATCGCGTGCTGCGGACAGAAGCGAAACGTGCGGTGCGCAACGGGCGAGCGCTCTCGTTGCTGTTCCTCGACCTCGATACCTTCAAGCAGGTCAACGACCAGCATGGACATCTCGCCGGCAGCAAAGTGCTCGTCGAAGCCGCCTCGGTCATCAAGAAGTGCTCACGGGAGACCGACACGGTCGCGCGCTTCGGCGGCGACGAGTTCTCGTTGATTCTCCCCGACACCGGAACCGAAGGGGCGATCAACGTTGCAGAGCGTATTCTTGTAGCGATGCGTGAAGCCCGCTTTCTGACCTCCGACGGACTGTCCGTCCGTCAGACGGTGTCAATCGGCGTCGCGACATTGGTTCCGGAATGGCCGAAGACCGCGGAAGAACTGATTAAACTCGCCGACACGGCGATGTACAGGGTCAAGGCCGCCGGCAAAGACGGCATTCATTTCGCCCAGGAGGGCTTGTAGTTGCCACTCGGTTCGTTTTTCTCGCTTTTCTCGAGCGATCTCGCGATCGATCTCGGTACGGCCAACACCTGCGTCTATGCCCGCGGTAAGGGCATCGTCGTCAACGAGCCGTCGATCGTGGCGATCAACAAAGTGAACGGCCGCGTCGAAGCGGTCGGCAAGGAGGCCAAGGACATGCTGGGCCGCACGCCCGGCAACATCGTGGCGATCAAGCCGATGAAGGACGGAGTCATTGCCGACTTCGAGGTCACTGAGAAGATGCTGACCTACTTCATCAAGAAGGCCCACAACCGCAACGTGTGGGTGCGACCGCGCATCGTCATCGGCGTCCCCTCGGAGATTACGCAGGTGGAGAAGCGGGCGGTGAAGGACAGCGCCTACCGCGCCAAGGCCAGCGAAGTGCATCTGGTCGAGGAAGCCATGGCCGCGGCAATCGGCGCTGGCATGCCGATCACCGAGCCGTCGGGCAACATGATCGTGGACATCGGCGGCGGCACTACCGACATCGCCGTCATCTCACTCGCCGGCATCGTCTACAGCAAGGCCGTGCGCGTCGCCGGGAACGAGATGGATGAAGCGATCATCCAGTACATCAAGAAGACCTACAACCTGCTCATCGGCGAGCGCACGGCCGAGCAGATCAAGATGGAGATCGGCTCTGCCTATCCGCTCGAAGAGAAAATGACCATGGAGATCAAGGGGCGCCATCTCATTGAGGGCGTGCCGAAGACGATCACCATCACCGATGAGGAGATTCGCGAGGCGCTGACCGAAACTGTCAACGTGATCGTGGACGCGGTGCGCGTGGCGCTCGAGCGCACGCCGCCGGAGCTCTCGGCAGACATCGTCGATCGCGGCATCGTGCTGACCGGCGGCGGGTCGATGTTGAAGAACCTCGACAAGCGGCTGCGCGAAGAGACCGGATTACCGTTGGCGATGGCCGAAGATCCGCTGTCGTCGGTCGTGCTCGGCGCGGGCAAGATGCTCTCGGATTTCAACCTGCTGCGAAAAATATCGATTGATTGACGGCGGATCCAGGAAGACCCGCCCTACGTGTTATGGCTTTGCTCGACATCCGACAACGCACTGGGTGGCTTTTCATGGCCGTCGTGGTCGGACACATTCTGTTGATCTCCACACAAGTGAGCACGCGGCGCGGCGTTCCCGTCGTCGAGGCGCTGACCTTTGGTGTCTTCGCGGAAGTCCAGCGGACGACGACGTCAGGGATTGGCTCAGTGCGGGATGTCTGGCACAACTACTTCGCGCTGCAGCAGACGCGGCAGGAAAACCAGCAACTGCGGACTGAGGTGGCACAACTCCGCGTCGGACTTCAGCAGGAGCGCGCGCTCGCCGAGCAGTCGCGCATGCTGCAGAAATTGCTGGACATGAAGCGGGAGACGCCGCTCAAGACGACCGCGGCGTACGTCATTGCCGGCGCGGCGAGTCCCGACTTCCGGACGGCGACGATCGACAAGGGCACCAGCGACGGTTTGAAGCCCGACATGGCCGTCATCTCGCCAGCCGGTGTCGTCGGCCGGATCATTCTGCCGACGTCACGCGCCGCCAAGATACAGCTGCTCATCGACCGCGACGCGGCGGCCGGCGCGGTGACCGAGCGCGGGCGTGCGCAGGGCGTCGTCGTCGGAACCGGGACGTCGTTGCGGCTTGATCACGTGCCGGGCACCGCGGATCTCAAGGTCGGCGACCGCGTCGTGACGTCAGGGATTGAAGGGATCTATCCGAAGGGCTTCGAGATCGGTCAAATCGAATCGATTGAGCGCCGCGCCGGCGACTTCAGCGCCGTGATCATTCGTCCGGCGGTCGAGTTCTCGTCGGTCGAAGCTGTGCTGGTGGTGTTGGCGGAGTCGAATCCGGCGGCTCCGATTGCCATCGACCGTTCAGACGATGAGGGCCGGTGAGAACAGCTGGCATCCTCATCGCGATCGCGTTGGCGTTGGCGCTGCAGACCACGCTGGCGCGTTTCGTGGTCGGGGGCACGACGGCGATCGATCTCGTGCTGGTGACCGTGGTCTATATCGCGCTCACCAGCGGTCCGGTGAGCGGGATGCTGGCCGGCAGCCTGGCCGGATTGATTCAGGATCAGCTCTCGACCGGCGTGCTGGGTATCGGCGGGTTGGCGAAGTCGATCGTCGGATTTGCCGTCGGCGCGATCGGGCAGCACTTCATCATCACCGCGGCCCTGCCGCGATTCGTGACATTCATCGGCGCGACGGCGGCGTATCAGTTTTTGTTCATGGGACTCTATGTCGTGCTCGGGTTGCGCAGCTTCCCGTCGCCATGGAAGGCGATTGCGACGCAGGCGCTCGGCAACGCCGTGGTCGGCATGATCGCGTTCACGATTATTGAGGCGCTCCCGGGAGTGATGGAACGGCGGCGCATCGGACGACGCACGAGACATTGACAGCGTAGGGCGGGTGTTGCTGTATAGACCCGCCGCGCAAGGATTGGTTATGGCGGTAGCAGAGGATCGGCGGCGTGTCGGAACGCGGTTAATTGGCCTGCAGGTCGGCGCCGTGATCGTGTTTGCCGCGCTGGGAATCTGTTTCTGGACCCTGCAGATCGTCCAGCACTCCAAGTACGAGGAGATGGCCGAGAACAATCATCAGCGGACGCTCGCGTTGCGGGCGCCGCGCGGTGTGATGTTCGATCGCCACGGCAAGGTCCTCGTCGACAACCGCAGTTCCTTCACCATCTCGATTGTCCGCGAGCACACCAAGGACCTCGATCGAACGGTGCGGACGCTGTCGGCGGTGGCCGGACTCGATCCGAAGCAAGTCAAGCAGATCGTCGATCGCCACCGCGGCGAGCCGAGCTATCGCCCGATTGTCGTCGTCGAGGATGCGACGCTGGCGCAGGTCGCGGCGATTACCGCGCGGCGTCTCGATTTCGAACTCCCCGATATCCGCGTCGAAAAGGTGCCGACGCGAAAATACCCGACTGACGCACTGGCCGCGCACCTGTTTGGATACGTGGCTGAGGCCAGTGATACGCAGGTTGGCGATGACATCATGCAGGGTGACATCATCGGCCAGCAGGGCGTAGAGAAAGCCTACAACAAGCTGCTGCGGGGTGAAGACGGCGCCAAGCGCGTCGTCGTCAACAGCATGGGCCGCGAGATCCGTACGCTCGATGAAATCCCGCCAACCGAAGGCCGCCGCGTGCAGCTGACGGTTGATTACGACCTGCAGAAGGCGGCCGAAGACGGGTTCCGTCATGCCGGCTTCAACGGCGCGGCGCTGATCATGGATCCGCGCAACGGCGAGGTCCTGACCTACACGAGCCTGCCTTCGTACGATCCGAACGACTTTGCCGCGGGCATCGACCGCGTGACGTGGGCGTCGCTCAACACCGACAAGCTGCGGCCGTTGCAGAATCGCGTGCTGCAGGGCCGGTATTCGCCCGGCTCGATTTTCAAGATTGTGGTCGCCACCGCCGCACTCGAAGAAGGGCTGGTGACGCCAGACTTCCACGTCAACTGCAGCGGCGGCGCGACGTTCTTCGGCCGCTATTACAAGTGCCATCTCAAGGGCGGCCACGGTTCGGTGGACATGCGGCACGCCATCGAGAAGTCCTGCAACGTCTACTTCTACACGCTCGGCAACATGCTTGGCGTGGACAAGATCCACAAGTGGGCGGTGAAGCTCGGGCTGGCCGGCAAGACTGGTATCGACTTGCCGAACGAGCAGGAGAGCATCGTCCCCAGCACCGAGTGGAAGCTGAAACGCACGGGCGAGCGGTGGTACCCGGGCGAGACGATTTCAGTGTCGATCGGTCAGGGCCAGGTCTCGGTGACGCCCGCCTCGTTGGCGGTGATGATTTCGACCGTCGCCAATGGCGGAACGCGCGTGACGCCGCATGTCATCAAGGCCGTGGACGAAGGCACCGGCTGGAAGGCAGTGCCAGCACCTGCAGTGGCCGACCACGTGGCATTCAAGCCCGAGACGCTTGCCGCACTGCGCGACGGCCTGTGGATGGTGGTGAACGCCCATGGCACTGGCGGTCGCGGTAAGGTCGAGGGCCGCGACGTCTCTGGCAAGACCGGTACGGCGCAGGTGATTTCGAATGAGGGACGCGCCCGCGCGAAGGGCACCGGGCGCGATCTGCGTGACCACGGCTGGTTCGTGTTCTTTGCCCCACGGGACAACCCTGAAATTGCCGGGGTGATTTTTGGCGAGCACAACGAGCACGGGTTCCTCGGCGCGCCGATTGCCAAGCACGTGATTGAAACCTATTTCGCGAAGAAAGAGGGAAAGCCATTGCCGGTGCTGGAGCAGAAGGGGGCGCCTCAGGCGACGCCCGAGCAGGACCCCGATTCACCGCCGGTGCTGAATGCGATCGAAGTGGCGGATTCCCGATCCGGTGATACCGTAACGGTCGCGCAATAGCCATAGGGCCGGTCCTTTGGACCGGCCGAATGAAAGATGTTCGAAAAGCGCCTCTACTACCACATTGACTGGGCCATGCTGGCCGCCGTCCTGGCGCTGTGCCTGATCGGCGTGGTGCAGATCTACAGCGCCACCGCCAGCTCCGGCCAGACTCTGCACGTCACGCAGGTGTATGGCATCGTCCTCGGCCTGATTGCGATGGTGGTGTGCCTGAGCATCGACTATCGCTCGCTCGCCGACAAATCCCTTTTTCTCTATCTCGGTATTGTTGGTCTGCTCGTCTTCGTGCTGTTCTTCGGCGTCGTGCGCGGAGGGTCGCGGCGCTGGATCGATCTCGGTCCGATCAATCTGCAGCCCTCCGAGTTTGCGAAAGCGACCGTCGCACTCGTTCTGGCCAAGTTCCTCGGTGACAGCCGCCGCGGCGCCATCATGCGCGGCGACCTGTTGATTGCGGGTGCGATCACGGCGGTTCCCTTCTTGATCATCGCGCGCCAGCCGGACCTCGGGACCGCAGTGACGCTGCTGCCCGTGCTGTTCGCCGTGGCCTTCGTCGCCGGCATGCCGATGCGCATCTTTGGCATTCTGGCGCTTCTGGCCGTGCTGGCCGCGCCCCTCGCGTGGAAATTCGCGCTCCAGGACTATCAGAAGGAGCGTGTCTCAACCTTCCTGGACCCGGAGGCCGACGCCAAGGGTGCGGGATATCAGCAACTCCAGGCGCGGATCACGACTGGATCTGGCGGACCCTGGGGTAAAGGCTTCAAGAACGGAACGCAAGGTCAGTTGCGCTTCCTGCCTGTGGCACACAACGACTTCATCTTCTCGGTATTGGCCGAGGAGCATGGATTTGCCGGCGTCATGGTGGCGCTGGGACTGTACTTGTTCGTCATTTTGCGCGCGCTCGAATCGGCCCGGCTGGCCAAGGATCGGCTCGGCGCGTACCTGGTGGTGGGGGTGTTGGCGAGCTTCACCTTCCAGGTGATTTACAACATCACGATGTCGGCCGGCCTGGCGCCGGTCAAAGGTCTGACGCTGCCGCTCATGAGCTACGGCGGGTCCTCGATGATTGCCACTTTGGCGGGATTCGGCCTCATTCTCAACGTGCGCATGCGTCGATTTACTAACTAGACGGGCGAAGGCCGGGTCCCGCTGTGCGGACCCGGCGGATCTCAAGAACGAGACCCGCCCCACGGAGAGGGTTGTGATTATCGCGCTGCTTTCGATCCTGCTGACGTACCTGTTGGTGCGCGAGGCGGCGATCTGTGCGCAATCGCTACCCGCTCGGAGTTACGGGCATGAGCAAGGAGATGATCATCTCCTCGAGCGCCCACGAAACACGGGTCGCGATCCTCGAGGACGATCAGGTTGCCGAGATCTTCATCGAGCGCGAGCGCTCGCGCGGCGTGGTGGGCAACGTCTACAAGGGCCGGGTATCCAAAGTGCTGCCCGGCATGCAATCCGCCTTCGTTGACCTCGGCCTCGAACGCGACGGCTTTCTCTACGTCAGCGACGTCGTCGCGAGCTTCGAAGACTTCGAGCGCCTCGACACCGACGACGAGGAACATCCGGCGGGCGCGGTCGCGCAGTTGCCGGCCGCCACCCTCAATGGTAGCAATCTGGCCAGCGGCACCCAAAAAGCGTACAGCCCCCGTGGCAACGGCGGTCGTCGTGACCGCGATCGCGAGAAGGGCCCTGAGCCGAAGATCGAAGAACTACTGAAAGAAGGGCAGGAGGTCATCGTCCAGGTGGCGAAGGAGCCGCTGGGGACGAAGGGCGCCCGGCTGACGTCGCACGCCACGATGCCGGGGCGTTTCCTGGTGTTCATGCCCACCGTCGATCACGTCGGCGTCTCCCGCAAGATCGACTCGCGCGAAGAACGCGCCCGGCTTCGCGGCATCGTCCGCGAGTTCCGCGAGCAGACCGGCTTCATCGGCGGACTGATCATCCGTACCGCGGCGGCCGGACGTCCCAAGGAAGACATCGTCTCCGACCTCAGCTACTTTCATAAGGTGTGGACCGAAGTACGGCAGAAGGCCGATACCGGGCGGGCCCCGACGGTGGTCTACCAGGAGCAGAGCCTCGTCGCGAAGCTGCTTCGCGATCTGCTGACCGACGACTACTCGGCTATCCGGATCGATAACCCAATCGAGCACAAGCGCATCGTCGAGCTGATCGAGCGCATCATGCCGACGCTCGCAACAAAGGTGCGGCTGTATGAAAAAGAGTTCCCGATCTTCGAGGAGTACGGCGTTCAGGCCGAGATCGACCGCGCGCTGCGTAGCAAGGTGTGGCTGAAATCCGGCGGATCCATCGTCATCAACCAGACCGAGGCGCTGGTCGCGATTGACGTGAACACCGGCCGCTACGTCGGCAAGAAAACCGCTGGCCGGCTCGAAGACACGATTCTCAAGACCAACCTCGAAGCGGTGAAGGAGATTGTCCGTCAGATCCGCTTGCGCGACCTCGGCGGTATCATCGTCCTCGACTTTATCGACATGGAGGAGAAGAAGAACCGGCAGAAGGTCTTTCAGACGGTGGAGCAGGAGCTGCGCAAGGACCGTTCGCCATCGAAGGCGCTTCAGGTGTCGGATTTCGGGCTGGTGATCATCACCCGTAAGCGCGTGAAGCAGAGCCTCGAGCGCACCCTGACCGAGCCCTGTCCCTATTGCGCCGGCAGCGCGGTTATTAAATCCAGCTCGACGATCTGCTACGAAATCCTGTCCGAGGTGAAGAAGATCAGCGCCGATCTCAATGGCCAGAGCCTGATCCTGCGCGTGAACCCCGACATCGCGCGTGCGCTCCGCGACGAAGAACGCGCGGTGTTCAGGGATCTGAAGCAGTCACTCGGCCGCGACATCGCGCTGCGGCCTGACGCCCAGCTCCATCACGAGCAGTTTGATTTGATGGCGATTGGGTAATGCTAGCTGGTAGCTGGTAGCCGGTAGCGGTTCGAAGCGTTTACTACCAGCTACCGACCACCAGCTACGAGCTAAAAGTACCGCTTATATCCGAACATCAAGCCGACGCCGGTCGCATCGGGAAAACCGGTCGGCTGGCTGACGATATCCCAGCGCAGCTCGCCTTTGACACTGGCGCCGTCGCCGAGTGAGTACTCGGTGCCGATGCCGAAGTTCAACCCGCCACGCGTTTCCGAATCCGGATCAGGTGCATTGTCGAATGTCTGACGCACGAAGTACGCGCCGGCGCCTGCCGTCACAAACGGCAGCCAGTTATCGTGCTTGAAGTAGTACACGCCGTTGAACAGCAGCTTCACCTGGCGGAAATGGTCCTCGGTGAAATTCTCGAAGCCGGGATTCGCCCAGCCAAACAGCCCTCTGATGCTCAATGCCGGCGTCGCGTAGTACTCGCCGAACGCATCGATGGCGAACGTCTTCTCGAAGTCCTCGTCAGGAAAAAAGACTCCGATGTCGCCGCCGGCTGCGATCGTACCGGCTTGAGTCGTCTGTGCGGCCGCCGATGGTGCAAGGAAACCAGTGAGCAGTACAGCAAGGCAGATAAGGTGAGTTGATCGACGCATGTTCCGAGCGTAACACGATCCCAGATCGTTCGATCCCAACGATCCGAACGACCGATCAACGCTTGACGACGGTGATGCTGCCGCTGAAGGACTGCAGCGAGAGCACCGCGCCGCCATCGCCGACCGTCGCGCGCAGTGAACGCCGGTTCGGTCCACGATTGATCAAGCTGTTATTAGGTGGGTTGCCCTGCAATGTTGTCGGATAGTCCGATCGCAAATCGCCGCTGAACGTGGACGCCTCGATCGAGAAGCCCTGCGATCCACGTGGCGACACGCGCACGTCGCCGGAATGCGACTGGAATTCATAGCGGCCGTTTCGCGCCAACTGTCCGGAGAAATCGATGCTCCCCGAGATCGAGCGCACGAATGTGCGATCCGACTCGACGTCGGTGATCCGCACATCGCCCGACACCGACGTGAGGTCCACGGAGCGCGCTTTGATGCCGCGGGCCATCAGCGTCCCGCTGATCGTCTGCGCCGTCACCTCGTCGCCGCCGGTGTCGGTGATTTCGAGATCACCGGAGATGGTCTTGGCCAGCCGGATTCGCTTGACGGCCGTCGCCACCAGATCACCACTGATCGTGTCGGCGCGCAGATCGCCGTTCAGGCTGCTGACCCGGAGGTCGCCGGACACGCTGCGCAGGATCACGTTCGCGTCGCGGGGCAGCGCCACGGTGAAGTCGACACCACCGGACCAGTTGCGACGAGGATAGTCGGTGCGCACCTCGACGTTGCCGTTGCGCTCTTCCATGCGGACGTCGATCGCCTGCAGCAGCGCGCGCGCTTCCGACTCATTCGGATGCCGCACCCG
>DAINQP010000043.1:0-1114 GCA_036742665.1 Vicinamibacterales bacterium
GCAGCGGAGTCAGTACGGGATCTGCCTAGCTGTTTCAACGGGACGACGTTGCTACAGTCGAATGATATGGACGTGACGGTTCGCCCAACGTGCCCACGGCTCAGGGCATCGGCCTCGCGCGATCGAGATGAATGGGGGATCGCACTGTCGCTTCAAGTGCGGAGTTGCTCGGAAAGCGTTTTGAAACACGCTCTGCTCGGGGGACCGTCTTAAATGTTCCGCCCGCTCGCATTCGCCCAATTGGTAGGTCGCATCGAACGCCTTTTCGAAGCAGACCCTGAACGCACCGTCACACTCGACGAGTTACGCCGATGGTTTGGCCACTCCTCGCCCTGCGCTGCCGCTGTGGCTGCACTTGTGAATGCCGGACAGCTCCGTTGGGACGACGGCGACAGACTCGTGAGGGCTGACAACCCCGCCACAGTCTCCCGGCGGCGAACCGCATGAATAGGAAAGCCACGGTCCGCGAGCTTTCTTGAGTGATCCGCAACCCAGTGGATTCCAGGAACCATGTCAAACACCTCCAATCAGACCGTCGCGGTGTTCAATGCGAGTGACGATACTGTCGAGATGCTAACAACTTTCCTGTCGAACCAGGGATACCGCGCAGTTGACGGAAAAGTCGACGCCGTCAAGTCTGGAGAAATCGACTTCATTGCCTTCCTCCACACACACCAACCTGACGCGCTCGTTTGGGACATCGCCCCGCCATATGATCGCAATTGGAACTTCTTTCAGCTAATCCGAGCGTTGGCCCCCCTCGACAAGTGCTGTATCGTCCTCACGACGACGCACAAGAAGCATCTTGATACGCTGGCTGCTCAAGATACGGGCGCCATCGAAATCGTTGGAAAGCCCTACGACATTCAGGTGATCGTCGATGCCGTGTCGCGTGGTCTCGAACGTCGCAAGACCACGGGACTACGAGCCATTGGGCAGGATCGGTAGCGAGGTTGGAGGTCAGGATCGGTAGCGAGCTTGGACTCCGCGGTCCGCGAAATCTACCAGCTTAATCGCGCTGGCCATTGATGGTGATTCGGCTCTGGAGTCCGAGCGTGAGCATCTTCCGGATGTATTTCGTGATCTGCTGCACCGATGCGCCGGCGTCCACCAC
>DAINQP010000043.1:1214-30860 GCA_036742665.1 Vicinamibacterales bacterium
AGCGCAATCCCGGCGGTAAGTTTTGCGCGACTCTCACAAGAGTGATAGTCATCGGCGTCGAGAAATTGCCATCGAAGTTCCGAAGCCAGTGCTCGGCCGACAGTTGTCTTGCCTGCGCCTGCTACGCCCATCAGAACAATGGTTGATGGTGTTTTCCGGCCAGCGGTGTTGGACAGAACTGACATGTGTAGTCCAGCTCGCGCACGCAGACGGCCATGCTCCGCGTCCGTGGTCACACGGCTATGACGCCAAAGCCGCAGCGCATCCTCGAGAGTGTACTGCTGATGCTCCGCTCAGAGCTCGCGGAGTTCCTCGAACGAGCACGTGAGGCGCGGCCGTTCGGGATCGGTCAGATCCAGCTGGTCCCAACGCGCGATGCGACCGCCGGATGCACGCCCGAAGAGAAGCTTCACGCCAACGCCCAGGCGTTCGAGGAGTCCGCCGCCGCCGATCACGAACTCGGTAATCACGCAACCTCCGCCGCGGACTTCGGCACGGAATTCCTCGAGGCGGCCGGCCGGTCGATTGTTCCGTCCGAGGACCTGCCGGCCGAGGAGCCGATCGAGTCGCACCTCTCGTGGCTGTGCGCCATTCGCCGCTTCATCAGATGTGGCGTTCGACATCGCTATGATCCGGGGATCGCAGCGACCCATTTGCGCAGCCGGTGCTCCAGAGCGGCCGCGACCGTCTCGCCCGCAGCTCGATCGACCTTTATACGATCCCGCGTATCGAGAATGTCGCCGAACGGAATTCGAAGGGGACGTCCTTCCGCGATACCCAACGCGTGCTCAACGCCTGCCATCCACCTTCCGAAGATCGGCGCCACCCGATAGGCGAGAACCGCCGGTCCAATTTCTATCGCGCTCACCCGCGGCGGAGCATCTGGGCGAATATCCACAATGACGGCATCCGCGCGGCCAATCTCGCGGCCGTGACGGTCGACCACGAGCTTGTCGAGGAGGTCGCGGACTAAATGCATGTCAGCCTCCGAGAATTTCCAACGGGACGACGACGAGTGCCAGCAGTCCTGCGAGGATGGTCACCACGGCCAGAATTCCATTTCCAATGGGTCCGCTCTTGTGGTCCTGAACGAACTTCTCGTCGTTCATGAGCACCAGGAACGGGAGAACGACGGCTGGCATCACGACAACAGTGAGTGCCACGGAGATCATCGTCAGCCGCAGCGGATCCACACTCGTCATGGCCACCGCCAATGCGGCAAGTAGCACGAACGTGAAGGCGAACGCGAACCGCGCCGCTTCACGGCGAGGCTTGTTCGCGCCCCATGACCAGCCGAGCGCCTGCGAACATGCGTATCCGGCGTTGATGGTGATTTCGACGGCCGCACCGAAACACCCGATTCCGAGTGCCAACGCGAAGAGCGGGATCGCCCAGCGCTCGAAGGTGGGCACGAACATCAATGCGGCTTGCTCGTACGAATTGACGATGATGTGCCGTGGCTGCAGCACCATCGCGGCCGTGACGAGTACGCCCATGGAGACGACGCTGCCAAACGCGACGCCGAGATAGGCGGTCGTCTTGTTGATCCACAGCTCTTTCTCGGTCAGTTTCTCCTCGATCGTTCCCGACGAATAAAAGTTCAGGAGGTAAGGGCTCACCGTCGCACCCATGATGCTGACGGCCAGAAAGGCGTAGCGAGTGCGATCATCGTCGGCGAAAGACGGCAGCAACCCACGGGCGACATCGCCGGCGTCCGGCCCCAGCTTCCAGGCCGCGACGACGAACGACAGCGTGACCAGCCCAAGCAGTCCAACGCCATATTCGATCACGCTGAAACCGCATAGCCACAGCACGAGCCACACGGCGAGCCCAATGGGCAGGATCCACCAAAGAAAGCTGACGCCCGTGAGCAGGCGTACGGCAATCGCCGCGCCGCCGATTTCGGCGGCGAGCAACAGGACATCGATCAGCAATTCGGCCGCGAGCGGAACCGCTTGAAAATGAATGCCGAATCGTTCGCGTACCGCGGCAATGAGTGATCGACGGCTCACCGTCGCGAATCGGCCCGCCATTTCGGTGAGCATCGCCAGCATCAGCGCGGCGATCAGAATCGCCCACAGCAGTTGGAAGCCGAATTCCGAACCTGCCTGTGCCGATGTCGAAATGGACCCCACTTCGACAAATCCACCGATGCTCGTGATGACCCCGAGGACGAGGTCGAGGATGGCGTTCATCGGTGTTCCGCAGGCTGGATCGGAATTTCCGAAACGCGTCGGCGAGCCGAATCGCCATCGGCGGCCGTGACGTCCAGCATCATCGCTGCGACCAACCGCGATAGCCGTTCCGCTGTCTGCGAAAGTTGCGCGCCGCGTGGATCTTGCAGCGACTGCGGCGCTCTTGCCAAGGCGCTGCGCTCCTGTTCCACGAGCTGGAACGTCGTCTCGAGCGCGGCCCGCGTATAGGTTCCGGACAGCCGCCCGGCCAACCATCCTTCCATAATCGTGGCGGTAGTGGCGCCCAGCGATTCAAAGTTCTTCTTGTGTTGTTCGAGGCGGGAATCCTGCCGGCTACACCCGGCCGCACTCAACGCGAGCGCCGCCAGTGTGACCCACGTCGTTGCGCAACTCGGCCATCTCATCGGGGCTGTGGAAAGTGGGCGATGTACGACGTTGCCCTTGGCGCCTCGGACACCGGTTCAATCTCGCGAACGGATCGATGCAGTGTCCCCATGTACCGCGCCGAACACCGTGTGAAGCGGGTTTGCGCGCGAGCCATCGGCACGACTTTACTTTATTTTGCTGCAATGGCCAGAAATTGTGATCAGCGGTCTCGCTTTCGGGGAACGGAGGAATATGGATCTGACTGACGAGGCGTTCGTCGTCCAGCAATGGCACAGTGCGCGCGGAGCTTGCCCTCGCCAAGATGGAACGCAGCGAGGCTCAAACCGACGAGGCACCGACTGATTCGCAGTCGGCTACTCGCCAATCAATCTCAGCACGTCCTCACATCGCTGTAAGCGCGCCCACCAGATCGCGTCGTTGCCGGCAGCGTTGCGCGTCAAACGAAGCTTCGGATCGTGCGCGATGAGCGCGCGCACCGTTTCGACGCGGCAGCCGCCAAACATCGGACGGTCGGGTCCTTTGAATGTGCCGGCGGAGACCGCACGAGACAACGGCGTGGCTCCGTTTTCGTCCTCGATGGTGGGGTCTGCTCCATGGGCGAGCAGCAATTTGAGGATGGCGGGATCCGTATCGCCGGCCGCCAGCAGCAGCGGCTTCACGCTTCCCGGGCCGGCCCCGGGGTTCAGGTCGGCACCGCGATCAAGAAGAAGCCGGACGGCCGCGGGCTGCCGCTGGAGAATCGCATGTTGCAGCGGCGTCGCGTCCCAGTTGTCGCCCGTGGATCCCGGCAGGTTCACGTCGGCGCCGGAATCGAGGAGGAGGTTGATCGCTTCGATCGATCCCGAGCGTGAAGCCCAGATTAACGCCGTCCACGGGTCGCCACCCTCATCGGCTTTATGGCCGGCCTCGAGAAGTTGTCGAAGGGCGGCGACGTCATTGCGGGCGGCGGCCTGGGTCAGCGAAGTGTCGGGACCCTGAGCGCAGGCGCCCGCCGTGAGCAGCGCGGCTCCGAGCCCGAGCAGAAGCATGAAACGGTGTATGACGACCTCCAAGGAAACATGATATGCAAAGAGCTTTAAAATGTAAAGCTGGGCGCAGCAATTCCTCGAAAATCGCTCGCGTCAGTCGCTGATGTCATACCGCACGAGCGCGAAATCGGCACCGGAAGATGAACGAGCGTATCCCGCCGCAACAATCTTTCCATCCGCTTGAATGGCCACGGCATTTATCCAGCTATTGCCCCCGAACTCCGTGAGGATTGTTCCTTCACGATTGAAGGTGGCATCTATCCTTCCGTCGGCCTCGTATTTCGCAATCGCGAAGTCGTAGTACGGAGGAAAATCATCAGCCCCTGCCGCAACGATCTTTCCATCTGACTGAAGCGCTAATGAATTCCCAAAGTTACGCCCACCAAAATCGGTCAGCACTCGACCGCCCGCACCGAACGACATGTCCACGATGCCATCGGCGTTGAGCCGAGCCAGCGCCGCATCGTTACTGGAACCATTGTTGACAAAGCCACCGGCCACGAGCTTTCCGTCAGGCTGAATCCATAGAGCGTGCGCTCGTGCATCGCGCCCGACACGGATCGTTACCAGACCGCCGGTGCCGAAGTCCGCATCTAACGAGCCGTCCGCGTTGTGGCGAGTCAACGCGAATTGGGCGGAAGGATAGTTTCCCGTCGCTCCGGCCACGATGATTTTTTCATCAACCTGGATGCTGACCGCGTACGCCGTATCGCTATTTCCAGAAAAGTCTGTCGTGAGCAGTCCCGCCGTCCCGAACGTCGGATCAAGGGTGCCGTCGGCGCGGTACCGGGCCAAGGCGAAGTCCAGGCGCGCCGCGAATCCCGCAACGACAACCTTTCCGTCTCGCTGAAGTGTCAGCGCATTCGCTCGATCATCTCCACCGAAATCGGTCGTGATTGTGCCGCTTACACCGAAGGACGAGTCGAGCGTGCCATCCGCGTTATATCGCGCCAGTGCAAAGTCGCCGTCAGACTCTCCAGCAACGATGACCTTTCCATCGAGCTGCAGTGCAACCGCCCATGCCGCGTCACTGCCGCCCGAAAAGTCGGTAATGGTCGTTCCGTTAATTCCAAACGTGCGGTCGAGTGTGCCGTTCGTGTTGTAGCGAGCCACTGCGAAGTCTCGGTCGATACCAGTGCCGGCAACACCCACGACAACCAGTTGCCCATCCGGCTCGATCACCAACGCGCGCGCCTCGTCATAGCGGCCTGACACGTCTGTAATGACTTTTCCGCCGGTGCCGAACGCCACGTCGAGATCTGCAGCTACGCACAGTGGAGGGCGCACGATCGTGAGATTGGCCAGGACGAAAACTGGCATCCAACCGGTATACCGTCTATGAACCATGCGTACCCTCGTGAGATCGAGCTGAGGAAGTCGGCGACCGTAAGACGCGGCTCAAATGCGTTTCCAGCTTTGATGAGGCGAACAGAGCTGGCGAGTCGGCCAGTGATGAGGGTCTCAGGAAAGGTGACGCAAAGCTACGTTCATTTCACGGCAAAGTCACCCTAAATCAGCATTCGCGCGCGTGTTCACCCTGACAGCATTCCGAGCGCCATCGCTGATGCGTCTGAGTGTGCTGGCCGCGCCCGGGGCAGCAACGTTCCCGATCCGTTGCCACTCGAATATGGGGAAGGCTTTGGGATGAACGTGCGTTTCAAGACTCGCAGCGGCGAGGCAGCTGTCCTCCGCGAGCTGTGGCGCAAGGAGAACGGCGACTGGCGGATCACCGCCTACGACATCGAGCCGCGGTAAATCAGCACTCAGCGGCAGCGCGCTTTCGTGAAAAGTAGCAGGTGCTCACGCCGGGATCATCGTAGACGTTCTCGAGCTCGAAGCCGTATTCAGCGATCAGCGTCCGATAGTCGCCGACGGCATAGTACCGGAAGGTGACACCGTTCATCGTTCCCGTAATACCCGGATCGTCGGCCGGCACGTCAGGAATTTCAGCGGCGGTAAAGAGAAACGGTGCGCCCGGTTTGAGGACGCGGGACACAGCCGCGAACGTCCTTGCCTGATCGCGCGGCTCGAGATGAAACAGCAGGCCCCAGGAGACGGCCGCATCGAAGACGCCATCGAGAAACGGACACGCACGCGAGTCGGCGCGAACAGCCGGCGTGTTCGGCAGGTTCACACGGAATCGATTCAGCATGCCGCGTGAGCTGTCGAGGCCGACGAGGCGGTAGCCCGCGTTGACGAGCGCGTCAGTGAGGGGCCAGCCGTTGCCGCACCCGAGATCGAGGATGCGCGAACCGCGCCCGAGCGATGCTACGATCGAGAGCGCTTCCCGGACACCGATAGCGCCGCTGCGATCGCGGCTGTACCAATCGGAAATCAGATCGTATTCACGCACGTGTCCAGTACATTTTAGGAGGCACACTGTGTTCGTTGTACGAGTGCGCGCTGTACTGCCTCGCCGGAAGTAGTCCCTATCAAACGCACCCGGTTGGTTTCGGTAGGTCGCGGATCAGGCGGCGAGGCGCTTGAGCAGTTTCTTGTCTTCCAGCATCTTGCCCGCGCCGACGACAACCGCTGACAGGGGCTGATCGACGACCTTCACGGGCAGCTGCGTTTCCTGCCGCAGGCGCCGATCGAGATTGCGCAGTAGCACGGTGCCGCCGCACAGCGCCACACCGCGATCGAAGATGTCGGCGGAGAGCTCCGGCGGGATCTGGTCGAGTGTCTCGCGGACGGCGTTGATGATCGTCTTCAGCGGTTCGCCAAGCGCCTCGCGGATTTCGGTGTCGCACACGGTCACTTTCACCGGCACGCCCCTCCCGATATGCCGGCCCTTCACTTCCATCGTCAACGGCTTGTCCAACTTGGTGGCGGAGCCGATCTGCAGCTTGATGTCTTCAGCGGTGCGCTCGCCGATCAAGACCTCGTGTCGCCGCTTGAGGTGCTGGATGATGGATTCGTCGAACGCATCACCGGCCACTCGCACCGATTTGCTGATCACGACGCCAGAGAGTGAGATGACGGCGATGTCCGTGGTGCCGCCGCCGATATCGATGATCATGCTGCCGGCGGGCTCGGTGATCGGCAGGCCGGCGCCGAGTGCGGCGGCCATCGGCTCGTCCACCAGATACACCTCGCTGACCTTGGCGCGATACGCACTCTCCTTGACCGCGCGCCGTTCGACGGGTGTGATCTGCGACGGTACGCCAAAGACGACCCGCGGGCGCGTCCATCCACCAACCTGCTCGTTTGTCTTCTTGATGAAGTAGGACAGCATCTTCTCGGTGGCGTCGAAGTCGGCGATGACGCCGTCGCGAATCGGCCTCACCGGGCGCAGGCGATCCGGCGTCCGGCCGAGCATCCCGCGGGCGTGCTCACCGACCGCTTCCACCGCGCCGGTGGAAGTGTTGAATGCGATGAGCGACGGCTCGCTGATGATGACTCCCTTGCCCAGCGCGAACACGCAGGTGTTGGCTGTGCCGAGGTCGATGGCGAGATCGTGGCCGAGTCCTGCGAACGTCATGATGATGTGCGGTGACGTCGTGGGCAAAAGACATTCCCGAGCGCCCGTGAGAGAGCATTTTGCAAAGCACTGAGGAAAAGTGAGGATTGGCGGTGTCGCTCCGAGCCGCAGCGGCTCGACTCGCATTACGGTGCGCGACGGGCGCTGACACTCCTGTGGTTGGGCTGGTTTTAGTGGTCAGTGGTTAGTGGTGGGTGGTGAGTGGTTGGTCGTCCGAAGGCGGACTCAAAAATCCCATCGCCGGACACCGATGGGCTTCCGAGCAATAAATTCGTTCGAATTTCGTGCGTGTTTTGCTGGCATATGGATTGAGATTGATGGAGCAGACCTCCATGGCAGACGAACATCACGGCACGAAGGAACTCGCCTCTGCGATCCGGGCCGGCGCGGCACGGCGGCCGGAACAGGCCTTCGGCGACTACTTCGTCGGACGACGGGCGTCGTGCGCGCTGGGCGCGGCATACGAGGGAATGTATCGACTCGCCGCTGACATGGACGGCAAGCGCCCGACCAGGGATCTGACCGCGTTCTTCGACTGTCTCGAGGGCACCATTCGCAGTTGTCCAATCGAGGGCTGCAAGAAGCGCCTGTTATTGTCGGCGCTGATCGTCCACCTCAACGATCATCACGAGTGGTCGCGCGAGCAGATCGCGACCTGGCTCGAAGAGAACGGCGGTAAGAAGAAGTAGGGCCGGTCCTTCTGGACCGGCCAGCCGACTACTACCGATCCACCGTCGTCTTTACCGGACATCCCCGCATCGACAGTCCCGCGGCGTCAACCGATGCACACAGCGCCTGCGCGTTGGCGATCTGTTTCGCGATCGCCTGCTGCACCTCGGCGATCGGGAGAATCCGTCCATGGACAGGCACGTCGCGGTCCACTTGCAGGTTGCGGAACCTCACGTTGTCCATGTAGCTGCTGCCCCACCAGTAGACCTCCCAGCTGACGTCGAAGAGATCGCCCTGGACGAGGAATCGGTCTCGGGGAACGTAGACCATCAGGCCGTCGGCCATGTGGGTGTTCGCGACGACCCGATAGACGTCGATGTCCATCGACTTGTCAGCCATTTTCAGATGGTCATCCACGGCGCGGAATGTCAGCGGTTTCGGTGACCGGCCGAGCGCATCTGGAAACAGCTTCGCCGGACGGGACGTCACCTCGCGAACCAGCACCTCGTTGCCGCGCTGCATCACGAGGGTCAGGCCTTCGGCGACGGCCGCGCGCAGGCCGCCCGTGTGATCGAAGTGATGGTGCGAGATGATCGCTTCGGTGAGCGGCTTGCTCGGCACCAGCGATCGAGCCTTGTCGATGACCGCCTTGGCGTTGGCCTCGCTCGCGTAGACCTCGAACAGCGTGAGGTGGTCGTCAAATTCGAACAACACCGAGTTGCCGGCGCCACGCAGAAACCAGATGCCTTTGGCGATCGACGTGGCTTCGATGGTCGGCGACGGGGCTACGGGCGCCGGCGCGTTTCGAACGGCTGCGGGCGCCGCGAGATCGCCGACCGGTGCATCGATCGCCTGGCGGTCGACATAGAGCTTCTGCTGGACGATCGAGCGAAAGTCTATGGTCGTATTGATCCCGGCCGGCATCTGAATCCCGCCCACCGGTTGATAGCCGGTGAACGCCGCGCGATATGTGACGTCGCCAAGGTTGCCGTCCGGGCCAACCCAGCTCACCGCCGCTGGGAGCGACGAGGACGGATGAATGGCCAGCGTCAGTGCGTCACCAAACGAGGTCGTCACGTCGACGAGTTCCAGACCGACCGACTTGCGCACATTCGACAACGTTGACTTCGGATCGAGTGCCACGCGCACAAGCACCACAGGATGGGCGAACAGTTCCATGCGCCGTGCGCGTGCTGCGGCCGCTGCGGCGCGCGTCGCGGCACCGGCGGCGTTGAGGTTGAACGCAACGTCACCATCGAGTGACTGCGTGGACACGACGCCTTTCATGTTCTGCGCGGCGGCGAAGACGAACTCATTCGCCTGCCGCTGACGCACGCGCGTCCGCAGGTGCTCGAGATCGATGGTGCGTACGTATTCGCTGACGCTGATCCATTTCTGCGGTGCGTCGATCGACGAGGTGATGTTGCCGCCGCCGTTTTGATAGGCGAGCTGGCCGTAGCCCTCTATCGTCAACGTCTTGAGCGCGAGGATACGATCACGACCGCCAAGCGCCCCGGCCGCTCGGTCGACGAGTGCCCGGCCGGCATTGCCGCTCGACTGAGCCGTGCTCGTGACGATAGAGGCGGTCACGGCAAGACTGATGAGAAGAATCGCGCGAAACGGTGTGGACACGACGCGCATTGTACAATCGGGACTACGTGAAGATCCGCCTGAAGCGGACACTACAGCAACAGGTTTAAAGGCACAGTGAGCAAGAGCAGTTGGTATCGGTGTGTGGCAACGGTCGTGCTCGCAACGGCCGCGACGGCGTGCGGGTCAACGACCCCTGCGGAAAAAGCCGCGGTTCCGGCCTGGGAGCGTGAGAACCCGATCAAGCCGCCAGCACCGCCACCGCTCGGCATGGAAGTGTTCTTCGAGGACGCGAAGCCGCCGTCCCCGGCCAGCGTGCGACTGGGCCGCTGGCTGTTTTACGACACCCGTCTTTCCGCCGATAACACGGTCGCCTGCGCCAGTTGCCACAAGCCCGAGTTCGCCTTCTCGGAGGCGACGCCGGTCTCAACGGGCATCAAGGGACAGAAGGGTGGCCGCAAGGCGCCGACCTTCATCAACAAGGCAGTGACGCTCGCCCCGGTCTTCTTCTGGGACGGCCGCGCGAAGTCGCTCGAAGACCAGGCGCTCGGTCCGATCGCCAACCCGATCGAGATGGGCAACACTCACGACGGCATGATTGCCACGCTCTCGCGCGTGCAGGGCTACAAACCGTATTTCAAGGAAGCCTTCGGCACCGAGGAAATCACCAAGGAGCGTGTCGCGCAGGCGATCGCCGACTACGAGCGCACCCGCGTCAGCGGCAACTCGCCGTACGACCGTTGGCGGTTCAATCACGAGCAGGATGCGGTGTCGGCGGCTGCCAAACGCGGCCATGATCTGTTCTTCGATACCGCCGGCTGCGTGCAGTGCCACACCGGCAGCAGCTTCAGCGACAGCCTCTTTCACAACACCGGTGTCGGGTGGGATCCCAAGACGAAGACATTCAAGGACGAAGGGCGTTTCGCGGTCACGAAGAAGCCCGAGGATCGCGGAGCGTTCAAGACGCCGGTGCTGCGCGACGTCAGCAAGCACGCGCCGTACATGCACGACGGATCGATTGCGACGCTTCGGGAAGTCGTCGAGTTGTACAACAAAGGCGGCATCGCGAACCCGTATCTGACAAAGGGCCGGATCAAGCCGCTAGGTCTAACGGGTGAAGACGTCGATGCGATCGTCGCGTTCCTCGAATCGCTCGACGGTCACGGTTATCAGGACACGCCGCCTACGACATTCCCTCAATAGGTTGGTCGTCAGGACACCGTCGCGAGCCATGCGGCGAAGGGCTTCGACTGCCGCATGTCGAGCGCAACGCAGCTATCAATCTGCTCGATGGCCTGCTGTGCCGCCCGCGCCGCCGAGGGCACCGAGTTCTTTGCCAGAAACTCCTTCACGTCACTCGAGCGCGACACCGAACAGAAGGAGCCGAACGATCCGACGAGACTGGGAATGGCCTGGAACATGTTCAGCGTCTTGACCAGTAGCGGCCAGCGGTTCTTCGTGAATTCCCACGCCTGATCGCTCGACCACGGATGCGCCAGCAGCGATCCGAGCACCGTGCTCGCATCCTGCGAACGAACGTCTGGCGACAGCGCGAATTCGAGGGTCCGCTTGACGAGTGCCGGGTCAGAGAACCAGGACAGCGCGTTGAAATAACGGTAATAGCGTTCGGGCTGTGCACTGGCGGTCTTCATTTGATCGAGATACCGCTGATACAAGGCAGCATCACCGTCCACGGCTGCCACCTGTAGCACCTTGGGCACGAGCGTCGATGGAACGGAGTTCGGATCGGCGATATAGCGCAACGCCAGTTCGCGAGCCGTCGCCTGAACCGATGGGTCATTGCCAACCACACCCACCAGGTGAAGCAGGATGCCGCGTCGATACTGCCGATCGTCGCCGTCAGTTGCCGGCCCGGGCAGTCCGAGCCCGGTCAGCACGGGACCGAAATGCGTTCGAATCCACGCCTGGTAGCGTGCGCGCTCAGTGGCATCTGCGATGTCATCGCTGATGCTTTCCAGTCGCTCCGCAATCGTTTCGGCGATCACTGGCGTATCGTCGCCCGCCATCGCCGCCGCGAGATCGAGATAGAGGTCGATGTCGTGCCGGCCGGCGCGGACCATCCGCCATTCGTCACCGAGCAGGCTGATGCGCTCAGTCGCGGTCAGGCGCGAAGGGGTCTTCGCGAACTGGCCGACGGTGTCGGCGGTGTAGTCGGTCAAGTAGTAGCCGCGGCTGTCGGCGTTGGCGAACGTTGCGCCACACCCCTCGATCTTGAAGCTCCCCTCGGCCCGATCGATCAGCTCGTACTTGGTCTGGCCGTTGGAGCCTTTCACGGCCACCGGCAGTGTCCATGTCTGCGGAGACGGTGTCGAGCCTGGTGTGTCGATGAAACGTGCGATCTTGACGTCGATGTTGCTCGTGTTCTGTGCGCACGAGCTGCGAACCGACAGGACCGGTGCGCCGACCTGATCGACAAAGCTGCGCATGATCCGATCGACTGGCTTGCCGGTTACGCGGGCCACCTCGTTCCAGAAATCCTCGCCCGCGGCGTTGCTGTAGGAGTATTTCTTGAGATACGAGGCGACACCCTTGCGAAACGCGTCGGGGCCGACGTACTTCTCGATCATCCGCAGGACCGCTGCCGTCTTCTCGTAGGCGATTCCGTCGAAGACTTCGTTGATTTCCTCGGGCGTCTCCACCTTCATGCGAATCGCGCGCGTGGACTTCATCGCGTCGATCCCGAGCGCGCCCTGCGTATCCGCCGCATCGTCGAGGTCAACGTGCCAATCCGGCTTCCACGCCGCTAATGGCTTGTTGGCCATCCACGTCGCGAAGCCTTCATTCAGCCAGATGTCATCCCACCACTTCATCGTCACCAGATCGCCAAACCACTGGTGGGCGATTTCGTGGGAGATGACGCTGGCGACACGCTTGCGCGCGCCGATTGACGCTGTCGCCGGATCGATCAGCAGCAGCCGCTCGCGGAATGTGATCGCTCCAATGTTTTCCATCGCGCCGGCGGAGAAGTCTGGGACGCCGATGATGTCGAGCTTGCCGAACGGATACTTGATGCCGAAGTAGTCGTTGTAGAACTTCAACTGCTGCGCCGCCGCTTCGAGTGCGAAGCCGGTGAGCTCGCGCTTGTCAGGGGTGGAGCAGATGCGGATGGGCACACCCTCGGATGCGCCTTCGCGACACGCGAAATCGCCGACGACCAGCGCGACGAGATACGACGACATTCGCGGGGTGCGTGCAAACGTCAGTGTGTGCGTGCCAGGCTGCGCGCCGGGCGTATCGTTGGTGATCTTGCCGTTGGAAATCGCGGTGTCGCCCACTGGGACGGTCATCGAGATGTCGTAGGTCGCCTTGTAGATTGGCTCGTCGAAGGATGGAAAGGCGCGACGCGCATCGGTCGCCTCCATCTGACTGACCGCATACTTCCGCCCGTTCGCCTTGCTGATGTAGAACCCGCGGAGCTGATCGTTGAGTACGCCGGTGTAGCTGATTTGAATCGTCGCCTGGCCTTCACCGAGGCGCTCGGGCACCGTGAACGTCGCGGTCTCGTTCTTTGCATTCGTCGTGACCTTGGCAATCTGCGTGCGGCCACCAGACGTGATCGTGACTTCGCCGAAGGTGATCTCTGCGGCATGCAGCGTGATGCTCGTTCCCGGTTCGGTCAGGGTGACGCGGATCGATTCGCGACCGCGGAAGGTTTCTTTGGCGAGGTCGGGCTCAAATGCGAGCGTGTAGTGCTCGGGAACGACGGTTCCGGGAAGCCGCTGGGCCGCCGCCGGTGCAGCCAGCATCAGCAAAAAGGCCAGCAGTTTTGACACTCCTGTCATAACTCCACGTTATCAGAAGAATTCGAACCGGGACGGATTGCGGGATGAGTCGGGATGGACCCGGCTCGGGCCGAACGGCAACGATTTGGCATAGCTCAACGGTTTGAGGCCTCATGGAGGCCATCGGCTAACAGATTTGATCCCGGGAACCACAATCCTGAGGAGGAACGATGCGAAAGTGGTTGAGCGCGGTAGCACTGGCATGTCTTTGCGCCGCCTGTGGCGGGTCGGGAAGCAGCACTGAGCCCGCGACGCCGGGCGCCGACACGACAGCCGAACCCGACGCCCTCCGGGAGAAGAAGGCTCCGCCTGAACCGGTCTACAAGGAAGTCACGCTTCCGGCTGGAACCACGTTGCGGCTGGACCTGAAATCGTCCGTCGCGTCCGACACCAGCAAGGTCGAGGACACCGTTCGCGCCGCGCTGCGACAGGCCGTCGTCGTTGATGGGCACACAGTGCTGCCAGCCGGAACCGAGCTCGTGGGCACGGTGACCGACGTCGCCAGATCGGGGCGTGTGAAGGGCCGCGCACGCGTCGCCTACCGCTTCAGCAGCCTGCGTCATGACTCGGAGCGCTACGACATCAATACCGCGCCGATTGCGCACGAGGCAGAAGCCACGAAGAAGAAGGACGCGACCAAGATCGCCATTGGTGCTGGTGCAGGTGCGGCGCTCGGTGCGATCCTCGGCGGCGGAAGCGGCGCTGCCAAAGGTGCCGCGATTGGCGGTGGCGCCGGAACGGGCGCAGTGCTCGCCACACGTGGCGACGAGGTTCGCCGCGGTCCCGGCGCAGACGTGACGACGCGATTGACCGCGCCGCTCACGGTACGTGTGAAGGCCTAGGGCGGAGCGGCCGCAGATCCCGACCGGCGCGCTCGCTTCACGGCCTGTTCGATCGCGCGCGTGACCTCACGGGCGCGATCGGCAGAGTCTAGCAGTGCCGGCGGCTCTCCTTCGTTCACCGAAACCTCCGTCACAGGCAGGGCAGGATCAAGCGGCTCGGACGCCGCGCCTCGAGCGGTCTCTCGCAATCGCCTGATCTCGAGCGCGCCACGCGCCAGATGATCCGGCCGGTTCAGGAATGCGCGAGTCGCGCCGCCTGATTCACAAGGAAATCCCGACGCATGCCGAGACAGCGCCCGCGTCGCGCGCAGCACACCGATGCGTGCCAGCCACGGCCAGGCTCGTACCAAACGGGGCACACGATGCGGCGCTGACTCCGTCGAGTCAGAAGGATCATCGACGAGCACGAGCGCGGCAGTTTGATCTCGAAACCGGCTCGCATACATGCGGGCGAACGACGCTCCGAGCTCGTGGCCAACGATGACGAATGGTCCGCGCTCACCGGCGCCCTCGAGGAGCGTGTGGAGTTCGTCGGGCACCCGGGACGCGCGATATCCGCCGTCTCCTGCTTCACTCCACCCGAGGCCGGCGCGGTCGTAACTGCACACTCGTGTCGTCTTCGCCATGTCGTCCTGCACCCACGCCCATCCCATGGACATACCCGCTGCCGGCGCTTCGAGAACCACAGTCGGCGTGCCCTTGCCCACGCAATGGACATGCAGTTGATGATCGCCCACTTCGATCAACCGTCCGGGATAGGGAAACTTCCGTCGTTCGAGCGCCGTCGTAACGCTTTGATAGGTGACACCCGCGAGGACGATGAAGGTGACGAGACCGGCGACGATGAAGGCGAGGTGGCGCGCGCGTGGTGAAAACACGGTCAGGAAAGTTCGGACTCCGCCAGGCCGTACTTCTCGATGCGCGAGTACAGCTGAGCACGTGTGAGGCCGAGCAGCTTCGCCGCCCGGGTCTTGTTGTGGCGGGCTTGCGTGAGCGCGCGCACCACCAGCGATCGTTCGATCGCTTCGAGGTTGACGCCGCCCGCCGGCAGCGGGCCCGATGGTGCGTCGTCACTCTTGACCAGGCTCGGCCTTGGCGCCGTAACGGGCAGATGCTCGCTGCGAATGAAACCGCCATCCGCGAGGATCACCGCGCGTTCGATCGCGTTACGCAGCTCTCGGACGTTGCCCGGCCATGCGTAGGCAAGCAAGTGCTCACGTGCCTCGCGCGAGATGCCGGCGGCCGGGCGGCCGACGGTTTCGCCGATCTCCGCGAGAAACGCATCGGCCAGCTCCAACACGTCGTCGGTTCGCTCGCGCAAGGGAGGCAGTGCGATCTCGAACACACCGAGCCGGTAATAGAGGTCCTCGCGAAATTCACCCCGCTGCATGGCCGCATGCAGGTCGCGGTTGGTCGCGGCGATCACGCGGATGTCGGCATGGATCACGCGCGTGCTGCCGAGACGCATGAACTCACGTTCCTCGAGGACGCGGAGTAGCTTGGCCTGGACCGTCGGCGCCATTTCGCCGACTTCATCAAGAAACAGCACGCCGTTGGCGGCTTGTTCGATGCGTCCCGGCTTGGTTGACACCGCACCAGTGAATGCGCCGCGTTCGTGACCGAACAGCTCGGACTCGAGCAGCTGATCGGGAAGCGCCGCACAGTTGATGGCGACGAACGGACCGAGACTGCGGCGCGAGGCGTGATGGATGAATCGTGCGACGACTTCCTTGCCAGTGCCTGACTCGCCGGTGAGCAAGACGGTCGTCTCGGTGTGCGCGACGCGCGCGGCGTGCGCGAGCACGTCCTTCCACTGCTTTGATTGCCCGACGACGCGACGTTGTCCGGTGCGCGTTTGGAGCTCGCGGGTCAACGTGGCGACCTGCGCTTCGAGACGGGCGGCCATTTCGCGCGACTCGGCCTGGCTCCGTGCGGCCTCCGCCAGCCGCTCATGTGAGAGCGCGAGCGCAAGGTGATCCGCGACGCGTCGCGCAAAGTCCACGTCATCTTCGCTGAAGGAATCGGTGGCACGTGACAGGAAGAAGAGCGAGCCGAACACCTCAGCCCCGAGCGGCATCGGTACACGGAGCGCGGATCGGACACCGAAGCGCCGGAAGATGCGGCCGCGAATGCTGTCGGGCGCGACCTCGGCGTCAGCGTCGTGGATGACGTATGCATCGCGATTGAGCGCAGTGCGATCGTCACCGGTGAGCACCTGCGGCTCGAGCAGTTCCGCGTCGGTCTCGATCCCCGCCACGGCGTAAAGGCGGAACGACGCGCCGTCTTTGCCCCAGGCGGTGATCACCAGGATATCGTGGGGCAGTCCGCCGCGGACGACGTCCGACACCTCGTTGAAGACATGACGGATGTCGAGCGCGCCGGCCATCGTATGGAGCAGGCCTCGCAGGCTGTCGATGCGCTCGCGGCGGAGGGTCTCGCGGTCCATGATGGCGTTGTGTTCGAACGCCAGGCCGAGGACATCCACGACGCTGTCCATCAGCGACTGATGCGACGGATCGAACGCATCTTCCACACTCGAGGTCAGCCAGACGGCGCCGTGAACGCGCGTTCCCTGACGCACCGTGCAGAGAATCCGTGAGCTCGCGTCAGGATCCGCGGTTTCGAGCGATGTCGCCGGATCACCCACGCGGTGCTCGCGGATCTCCAGCGCCCCGGTCTCGTGGACAACGTACAGGACGAACGACTCCGCGCGATCGAGCCGCAGCACGTGCAAGCGCTCGAAGGGGATCGAGGGCCGCAGCGTAACCGCGAGACGCAGCAGGATATCGCGAAGGCTGCCGGCCTCCGCGACGAGGCGCGCCACCGTCGTCAGCACATGTACTGGATCGGCCTGAGCCATGATTAGGCCGCTCGGGAGTTCACGAAAGGAATACCATGAATCGCTCAGTATAATGCTTCGATCCGGCGAGCATAGATCCCGTGAACACATTGAGCCATGGTCTTTCGTGGATCGACCTGCAGTTTCTCGGTCGATCCAACGTCATCGCCTCGGCGATCGTGCAGGGCCCAGGCGGCGCCGCCATCGTTGACCCGGGTCCGACGACATCCCTGGACATTCTCGAGCAGGGTCTGCAGGCGAACGGCATCCGCTGGGACGACGTGCGCCACCTGATGCTGACGCACATTCACCTCGACCACGCGGGTGCCACGGGGACAATCGTGCGCGAGCATCCGCATATCACCGTGCTCGTGCACGAGCGCGGTGCAAAGCACCTGATCGATCCGTCGCGGTTGCTCGACAGCGCGACGCGGCTGTATGGCAGCGACATGGATCGACTATGGGGCGAGTTCGCCCCGGTACAGCCGACGAAGATCATCTCGTTGTCGGGAGGGGAGCGGATCGAGGCCGGCGGCCGGACTTTCGATGTCGCCTACACACCGGGCCATGCCTCGCATCACGTCAGCTACTTCGATGCATCATCAGGTGTCGCTTTTGTCGGCGACGTCGCCGGTGTCTGCGTATCGGAAGGGTATGTGCTGCCACCGACGCCACCCCCAGACATCGATCTCGAGTCGTGGCGCACCAGTGCCGACCGGATTCTGGAGTGGTCACCGTCCACGCTGTTTCTGACTCACTTCGGGCCGGTGATGCGTGTCCGGCCGCATCTGGCCGAGTTGTTCGACAACCTCGCGACAACCGCTGCCGCGGTGCGCGAATCGCTCAATGACCCGGGGAGCGACGAAGAGAAGAGCGAGCGTTTTGCCGAGTGGCTGCGGCAGCAGCTGCGGAAAAAGATGACCGACGCGCAAGTCGATGCCTACATCGTCGCCGCCGGATTCAAGTATCTGTGGTTCGGACTGGCGCGTTACTGGCGCAAGCGCCTCGGACACTGAAAATCAATGCTCAATGCACAATGCCCAATGTCTAATCGCGTAGGAAAGCGAGTTGAGCATTCGGCATTGACCATTGGGCATTTTTCAGTTTGCGACTGCCAGAGCGTGCCGCTCGCGACGGCCGGCGAGCTGCGTCTGCTCGACCAACAGCCGCAATGCGTAGCCGCTCGGCGTTCCGGTTGAGGCCTTGTAAGGGCCGACGCGATAAATCGCCGACAGGACCTTGCCGTCCCTCAGCGCCGCCGGCAGTTCCTGTCCATCTCGGGACGGCCGCTCCACCTGGAAATGGACCAGCCGATACAGGGGGATCGACGCCGGCACCTGGCACTCCACGAATGCATCGACGTCGCTGACATCCCGCATCACCACTGACACGAAGCGCAGCGTGCCGCTGGCATCGCGCCATGTCAGCCGGGCGGGAACACTGACCTTGCGCCGGTTGCCAATCCGGGAGTGGCGGCTTTCGGATGAGCTTTGGCGTGTAACAACCGTGTTGATCACGATGGGCCCCCTGGTCCTTTGGAGTGAGATACCAAAGGGATAATCAATGCGCGGGCCCGGTGCGCAGAAAGTGATCGATTCGGGATGGTCCACGAGTAAAGACTGTTGAATCAACAGTTAACGGCAAAACGGCTCGATATCAATTCTGTGCAATTTGCTTACTTGGTATCCAATACGACTGGATACCTGGTTACTAGATATCCGCCGCGACGGCGTCCAAACCGAGCCGCCGCATCTTCAGATACAGCCCGCGACGGGTGAGGCCGAGGACACGAGCGGTTTCTGAGATGTTTCCGCGGGTGCGCTCGAGGGTGGTCGAGATCATGCCGCGTTCGATCTCTTCGACCGCTGTCGCGAGGTTACCCGGCTGCAGGACGCGCGCCGGACCGGTGGATGTCAGTTCCCGCGCCACACTCGGTGCTGGCGCCGTCAGATCGGCGGACAGGTGTTCAGGATCGACCGAACCGCCGGACGGGCTCATGGCCACCGCGCGCTGGATCTCGTTTCGTAGCTGACGCACGTTGCCGGGCCACCAGTACCTCGCGAATAAATCGAGCGTCGGCGAACTCAGGTGGACGTCGGACTTGCCGAGCCGCTCGCACGCATCGCGCAGGAAGTATGTGCTCAAGTGCGGAATCTCCTCCCGCCGTTCGCGCAGCGGCGGAACGTGCACCCGAATCACACTGAGACGGTAGTAGAGATCTTCTCGGAACTGTCCGTCGGTGACGCGCTGCTCGAGATCGGCATTGGTTGCGGCGAGCACGCGCACCTCGACTGCCTGCGGGCGCGTCTCGCCGACCGGCATGATTTCGCCCTGTTCGAGAAATCGCAGCAGCTTCGGTTGGATATCGAGCGGCAGGTCGCCGATTTCGTCAAGGAAGAGTGTGCCACCCGTCGCCGATCGAATCAGTCCCTGTTGATCGCTGACCGCGCCGGTGAAACTGCCGCGCCGGTGACCGAACAGCTGACTATCGGCGAGCTCGCGCGTCGTCGTCGTGCAGTTGAAGGGCAGGAACATCGACGCGCGGCGCGGTGAGCCGCCGTGAATCGCGCGCGCGACCAGGTCCTTGCCGGTGCCGCTTTCTCCAGTGATCAGCACCGTGAGCTTGTGTCCCTGCAGGCGTTGAATCTGATCGCTGAGACGCGTCATCGCCGCACTGGCGCAGATGAAACCGGGAATCAGCGGCTCGAGCGGTCGCTCGTTGGTCATCTCGATCGGTTGACCGGGACGGTCGCGCAGGCCGCACAACTCGAAACCCTGGCGAGCGATGTGGGCAAACATACGGAACCGGCGCATCTCGGCATCGGCCAATTGTTCTGGCGCCGCGATCACGCAGCGGCGTGGACCATCGTGCTCTTTTCCGAGCGGTTCGACGAGCAGCATCCCATTCCCATACTCGCGAGTGCCTTGATGCGCGGCACGCGCCAGCGTGTTCGCCACTGAGCTATCGCATCCCGCGCGGGCAACAACGCGCAGATCGGTGGGTGACTCGACGAAGATCACAACCGCATCAGCATCCGTGGCTTCGATGATCGCAGTCGCCGTCTCGCGCGACAGCAACTCAGGAAAGATTGCGGCATCCACCAATCTCCTGACGATGCCCTCTTCGGCGTCGGCGGCAAAGATCGGCGGGGACGCCGCCGACGTTCGCGATAGCAGTTCTCGTGCGGTCCCGGCTTCATCGAGGTCACGCTCGGCGCCGAGCATCTTGAACACCATCGTCGCCGAATCGAGGTTGCGTTCAGCTGCCGATCGCGATCCTCCAGCGGCGGCAATCCGGCCAAGTGCCAGCTGGCTCAGCGCCGCTTGATAGCGCTCGCCAAGCAATTCGAAGATGTTGGCGCTCTGCGCGAAGTCGTGATGCGCAAGCTGCGGACGTCCGGCTTGCTCGCGAATGAGACCGCGAATCCGCAGGAACTCGCCCCAGTTCGCTGGCGTCGTCTTCGGATCGAGCCGCGACTCGCACGTCTCGAGCCGATCCTGTGCATCGTCGATGCGCCCGGCGGCAACCATTGCTTCGCAGGCGGCGAGGTCGGCCTGAATGGCATCGGCCGGCGGCACACCAGGTGCCTGCGCCAATGCATCGGCCATTGCGACGGCTTCGTCGTACGCACGTCGTCTGATTGCGAGTTTGACGCCGAGGACCTTGAGCGACCACTCGTACCAGCGCATCGTCTGCGTGCCATACGCACCATACGCATCGCTGGCCTGACGGAGGTAGTCACCGGCGCGCTCGTACGATCCGCGCATGAGATGAATCTGAGCGAGCGTGTCGAACACCGCGCCGGTTGTCTCATGGAACTGAATCGGACTGCGGACTTCGAGCGTGCGCGTGAGGATCTGTTCGGCGCGTTCGAGGTCGCCAAGCTGCACGTATATCTGTCCGAGTGTCGCGAGCGCGACAGCGAGACCATGCCCCGAGCCCAGCGACTCGTGCAGCGCCACGCTGCGCTCCGCAAGCGTGAGCGCCTGATCGTGTCGATGACGCATCAGTGCGACGTTTGCCTGGTTGTGGACGATGCCGGCGAGCACGTCGTCGGCGGGAATCGCCATCGCAAGGCGTTCACCCTGCCGCAGACCTGCCGTCGCTTCGTTAACACGGCCCGTCTGCGCGAGGAGAACCGCGGACAACGAATGCACGAGGGCGAGGTGACGCCGATCGCCGGCGGCGTGAAGTGCCGATGCGGCCTCGGTCAGGTGGTCGCGAACGATGCCTGAATCGCCGACTTGCTTGTAACAGAGCGCGAGCTCGTAATGCGCCAGACCAATCGCGCGCGAATCGTGCGCGAGTTCAGCATGTTTCAAGGCGCGCGAATGCAGCGCGATCGCGCGCGACTGCTCGCCCCGGGCATGGGCAATACGGCCATGCAGACGCCACAGCGTCGAAAGCTGTGCATCGGAGATGCGCTCTTGCAGCGTGTCCGGCGGCCGGCCCAACGCGGTGATTGCTTGCTGCAAATCGTCCTGAAGTAGCCAGGCTTCGGCCAGCGCGCTTCGAACCGTGAGTTCATCCTCGCGATTGAGCGAACTAGACCGAAGCAGCGGAATCAGATGAGGGGACGCGTCGGCGCCGCGCCCACGCTCCAGTGCCGCATTCGCGCGGGCAAGGGTAGGGTGAAGGGCTGGGGTCGGCACGGTCAGGAGTATACAAAGTATACAAGCCGAGGGAAGCTATAATCGTGGCCCATGTCGCTGGCGGCCCATGGCGTCACCCATCCGGGCCGCCGGACCACAAACGAAGACGCGTTCCTCGTTGACGCGAACCGCGGGCTCTTCGTCGTGGCCGACGGTATGGGTGGTCACAACGCGGGCGAAGTTGCGTCGAGTCTTGCCGTCGAGGCCATTGGTGAGTTCCTGGCGGACGGTACACCTGCCAGCCTCAACGTCCTCGACGAAGCCCTGCGTCTTGCCAACGATCACATCCTGACGGTCGCCGGTGAGAAGCCCGACTACACAGGCATGGGGACGACAGTCGTCGCGGTGTATTTGCGCGACGGCGAAGCGATCTATGCGCACGCCGGCGACAGCCGGGTGTATTTGTGGCACAACGGTCGGCTCACTCAGCTCACGCGTGATGATTCGTGGGTCGCGGCAGCGATGAACGGTATCTCAGACGATGCCCGCGAGCTGGAGCAGCATCCGATGCGGCACGTGCTGACGAAGGTCGTCGGTCTGCGCCCGGAGTTGCAGCCAAGCGTCGCAGAGTGTCCGTTCGTCGTCGGCGATGTGATGCTCCTGTGCAGTGACGGCGTGCACGGGGCTGTGTCTGATGAAAAGCTCGGGCAGCTCCTCGCGAGCCGCAACCCGATCACGGCGGTAGCGGAGAGTGTTGTGCGTGAAGCGCTGGCTCACGGTGCGACCGACAACGTCACCGCTGTTGTCATTCGCCGCGAGTGACCGCGGCTTACCCTTCGGCGATCGATTTCATCACACGCCGCAGCAACTCCGGATCGCGCTTCGGCATGGTTACCAGCAAGGCACGCCGCTGCTCGCGATCGAGCGATTGAAAGTCGCCGACCGCCTGTGCCGTTTCCAGTACTGAAAACGAAAACGGATGATCGGGTATCGCGAGATCATCATCCGCGTCGGCGGCGATGACGATAAAGACGCCGTTGTTCGCGCCGCCTTTGTGCAGCTGGCCGGTGGAGTGGAGATATCGAGGACCGTAGCCGAACATCGTGGCGCACTGACCGCGTCGGCCCGACGTCGTCCGGAACTCCTTCAGCAGTCCATCGAAGCGGCTGTCGTCGGGTGGAAGAAACGCGAGCAGACAGAAATAATCGCCGTGTCCGATCACTCGCAGGATGGACGTCGCCGGCGCACCATCGAGCGCCGTCTGCGCGGCTTCACTGAGCGTCAGCCGGACGCCGTTGATCTCCGCGTGCGGCTCGGGCAGCGGCAGGTGCTTGCGCTGTTCGTAGACTTTGAGCAGCAATGACGTCGCGTCCTTCGCCTGCTTCACGTTCGGCTCGTCGAACGGATTGATGTTCATCAGCAGGCCGGCCGTCGCCGTCGCCACTTCCCAGCGAAGGAACTCGCCACCGAGCGCGTACACGTCGGGCAATTGAATCGTGATCGCTGGCACGCCCGACGCCTTGGACCGATCGATGACGGTCGAAGCGGGTGCCTCATCACCGACACGGATGACCACAAAAACACGGTCGTCGCCGCTGCTGGACGTCGCGCCCGAGGCGTCGAGCGGCGACGTCTCGGCCGATTCGCCGGCGATTGGCACGATCCCCTTGTTGTGCTTGCCCGTACTTTCGGCGACGAGTTGCTCGACCCACAGGCCAAACGACTCGAGACGCTTCGGCAGGAGCAGCGTCATCTTGTCGCGGGCATTTGCGAACCCCACATTCATAACGGCGCCCAGCGCGAGGCCGGGATTGTTACGAGACTGTGTGGTCCGGCAGGCGCTCTCCATCGTGCGCGCACCAGCGAGCAGACGATCGAGGTCGAGTCCCATCACCGCGGCCGGCACCATGCCGAAAAGCGAGAGGGCGGAATAGCGGCCGCCGATGTCCGACGGATTCACGAAGACGTCGCGGTATCCATCGGCCGTCGCACTGCGATGCAGCACCGTGCCTTCGTCCGTGATCGCCACGAATCGTGATGCCCATTGCGTGTGGCCGGCTTCGATCACCCGGCGCTTCGCCTCGGCCGCCATCGTCGTCGGTTCAATCGTCGAACCCGACTTACTGGCGACGATGAACAGCGATGTGGCGGCATGAGCCATCGCGGCGCGTACGGCGTCGGGATCCACCGAGTCGAGGACGTGGAACGATGGGGTGGAATTCTCCGACGCGAGGATCCGGCGCAAGACCTCAGGCGCGAGGCTCGAGCCGCCCATACCGAGCAGGACCACGTGTGTGAACCCGTCCCTGCGTACCGCGTCGGCGAATGCACGCAGTCGTGGGAGTTGCGGTGTCACAATATCGAGGGCATCGAGCCAGCCGAGCCGCGTGGCAACCAGGGACTGCACGGCCGGATCGGCGGACCAGACGTCGAGCTGTTTCTGCCACAACGCATCCGCGAAGCGCAACCGATCGAGGCGTGCGTACGCCTCCTCGAGTGCGGTCAGTAACGGCCCCGATTCGATGGCGAAGGTAGTCACGAGAGGGAAAGGAAACGGCCGGCGCGTCGCTGTGGGGCGACGCAGGCGTTACCCACGTCTTATAACATAATGAATACACCGGTCATGAAACGGGTGGTGCCATTTGCCCTTGGGCTCTCGATAGTGGTGTGGGCGGCGTGCACGCAAAGCGACGGTCCGCCGGCCGAGGTGCGATCGGCGAGTGAGACTCGGGTGTCCAAACGGCCATCGACCAACACCGCACGGCCGCGCATTGTTTTTCTCGGTGACAGCCTGACGGCAGGTTACGGGCTGGCGAAGGAGGAGTCGGTTCCCTCACTCATTCAGACGCGACTGAGGTCCCAAGGGTACCCATACGACGTCGTCAACGCAGGCGTCTCGGGCGATACGTCAGCAGGCGGACTCAGCCGCCTCGATTGGTCCCTCGAGGGAGACGTGAGAATGCTGGTGATTGAGCTCGGCGCGAACGACGGCCTGCGTGGTCTCCCTGTCGCAAACATAAAGCGCAATTTGACCGAGATCATCACGCGCGCCCAGTCCCGTGGCATTAAAGTCGTGCTGACGGGTATGGAAGCCCCGCCGAACTTTGGTGCGGCCTACACTGCCGAGTTTCGGCAGGTGTATCGCGATCTCGCGAAGCTGCCAGACGTGACGTTCATGCCGTTCTATCTCGACGGGGTCGCGGGTCTTCCTCACCTGAATATCGCCGACGGAATGCATCCCAACGCCGAAGGGGCGCGCATCGTCGAGCGCGCGGTGTGGGAGAAGATCGAGCCGCTCCTCGACAAATCACCGGGTGCCGCCCGGAGCGGGGCGAAATGATCGAGCTCCGTGGGGTCTCCAAAACGGTCCAGAGCGGCGATCATCCTCTGACGATTCTTCATCCGCTGGACTACACGATTCCGTCCGGCCAGTTCGTCGCGATTGTTGGACCGTCAGGCAGTGGCAAGTCCACGCTCCTCGGTCTACTTGCCGGCCTCGATGCACCCACGACGGGCGAGATCTTGATCGACAGCGTGGACATTACGCGATTGAACGAAGACGGTCTGGCCAAACTTCGCGGCGAAAAGATCGGGTTCGTCTTTCAGTTCTTCCATCTGGTGCCGTCGCTGACTGCGTTCGAGAACGTGCTGATCCCGATGGAGATCGCCGGCCGGCGCGACGCCGTGCCGCGGGCGCGACGTCTCCTCGAGGAAGTCGGTTTGACTGAGCGCGCCCACCACTATCCGTCGCAGCTCTCGGGCGGCGAACAGCAGCGCGTTGCGATTGCCCGCGCCCTCGCCAACGATCCGCCGATCGTGCTGGCCGACGAGCCGACCGGCAATCTCGACTCGACAACGGGTCGCCACGTCATGGACCTTCTGCTCAACGTGCAGCGTGCGCGCGCCACGACGCTGGTGCTGGTCACCCACGACACCGAACTCGCGTCACTGGCCGACACCCGCCTGGTCCTCCGTGACGGCCGGCCGGTGACACCCGACGACGCGCTTCGCAACACCGGAAAGCCCAGGCAAGCGGAGACCGTGCGGTGAGCTTTGTCCTTCGCATGGCGGCGCGCGAGATTCGCGCGTCTTGGCAACGCTTGCTGTTTTTCTTTGTCTGCATTGCCATTGGCGTGGCGTCGATCGTCGCGATTCGTTCGGTGATCCACAGCGTCCGTGAAGGGCTGACGCGTGAAGCGCGTGCGATGACCGGCGCTGATGTCGTCGTGCGAAGCGATCGGCCTCTCGGCGACAACGTGCGCTCATCGGTCAAACAGGCTCGCGAGAGTGGCCGCGTCAGCACAGTGTCAGAGGCGATCGAAATCGCCACCATGGTCCGCCCACCGGACGCGACGATGACGCGGATGGTCGAACTCCGCGCCGTGCAGACGGCGTATCCGCTCTACGGGACGATGACGCTGCGCGAGGGGCAGTACTCGCACGCATTGCTGCAAAACCACGGAACATTGGTGCGGCCCGAGCTGCTGGCACAGCTCAATCTGCGCGTTGGGGATGACTTGCTGATCGGCACGCAGCGCTTTCAGATTCGCGGCGTGATCGACAAGGAACCGGGACGCAACCTCGGCGCGTTCTCGTTGGGCTCACGTTTGTTCATCGATCTGGCTGATCTGCCTTCCACGGGCCTGCTGTCATTCGGCAGCCGTGCCTCGTACGAGTTGTTGCTGCAGGTACCGGGCCGACCACCAGCCCCCGGGGGACGTGACGCGAGCACACTGCTCGCTCGCGACCTTTCCGATGCCTTCGTCAATGACTTCGTGCGCGCCAGATCGTATCGGCAGAACGAAGGCCGCATGAGCGAGAACCTGACGCGCGCCGAGAACTATCTGAGCCTGGTCGGTCTGGTGGTGCTGATCCTCGGCGGAATCGGTGTGTCGAGCGTCACGCGTGTGTTCGTGCAGCAGAAGGTCCGCAGCATTGCGATCTTGAAGTGCGTCGGCAGCACGACGACACAAGTGCTCAGCGTCTATCTTGCGCAGGTGTTGCTATTGGGCCTGGCCGGAAGTGCACTGGGCGTGGTGATTGCCGGTGGCGTGTTGATGCTGCTGCCGCTGTTTGTCGGCGACCTCGCAGCGATGCTCAACGTCGAGTACGGGCTCACCGCCGGCGCAGTCATGCAGGGACTCGCCGTCGGCCTGCTCGTGTCAGTGCTGTTCTCGGTCGTCCCGCTCCTCGAGATCCGCAACGTCAAGCCATCACTGCTGTTGCGGCAGGACATGGCGTCGATGCCGCGGTTCGACTGGGTCAAGTGGGGTGTTGCCGCCGCGGTCGGCGCGTCGCTGGTCGGCGTCGCCGCCTGGCAGGCGGGATCGCTCGCCGTCGGTCTCGTGTTGTCTGCTGGATTCGTCGCGATCGCCTTCGTCCTGCATCTCGCGGGCTGGGCGCTGGTGCGCGCGGTGCAGCCGCTGCGGCACGCGCGCTCGTTCGCGCTGCGTCAAGCCGTGCTCCGTGTCGCACGTCCCGGCAACCAGACCCGCATCATTCTGCTCGCCGTTGGCCTGGGCACGTTCTTCATTCTCGGTGTACGGGCGCTGCAAGCAAACCTGCTTCGCGACTTCGATCTGCAGATGGGGGAGAACGCGCCGGACATGTTCCTCATGGACATACAACCAGCGCAGCGCGAGGGCGTGACCGCGCTCGTCGATCGCGAGAATGGCGACGACCCGTCGCCGAAGCTCATTCCCGTTCTGCGCGCGCGCATCGTCGGCGTGCGGGGCCGCGACGTCAATCTCGAGAGCTACGAAGACGTGCGCGGCAGGGGAGGCCTGTCTCGCGAGTTCACCATCACCTACCGCTCGAATCTCGAGGCGAACGAGAAGCTGATCGACGGACAGTGGTGGAGTGGACAACCGTCGCCTGAGATGCCAGAGGTGTCAATCGAGGAAAGCCTCCGCGAGCGATTCCAGATTCAGCTGGGCGATCAGATGCGCTTCGACGTGCTCGGCCGCATCGTCACAGCGCGCGTTGCTAGTTTCAGGGAAGTGGACTTCCGAGATTTTCGCGCTGGCGGCTTCATGATCGTGTTCAGGCCTGGTCCGTTCGACACCGCACCGCACACCTTCATCGCCGCAGTGCACGGCGCCAAGGACCCAGCCGCCCGCGCGCGCATGCAGGGTTTGCTCGTGAACAGCTATCCGAACGTCTCGGTCATCGACCTTCGCGAGGTACTCGATACTGTGGCCAGCATCGTCAACAACGTCACGCTGGCGGTCACGGTGGTTGGAGGCCTGGTGCTTCTGAGCGGCAGCCTCATTCTCGTGGGCGCCGTGTCGATGACGAAATTCCGGCGGGTCTACGAGGCCGCCATTCTGAAGACCCTCGGTGCGAGCAGCCGCCTGATCGCGACAACGCTGCTCGTCGAATACGGCGTTCTCGGCGCCATCGCCGGAACTGTCGGTGCGCTTGGGGCTGTCGCCCTCAGTTGGGCCGTGGCCCGCTATGCGTTGGACTTGCCGTGGGAGCCCTCGCCGTTGCTCACACTTGGCGGCATCATCGTGACCTCGCTTGTCGTGGCTGCTATCGGCGTCCTGGCAAGTCTCGACGTCCTGCGCCACAAGCCGCTCGCCACGCTTCGTGCGGAGTAGCGTGTAGCGCTGCGCGCGCAGCCCTTCGCGCCGAGTAGCGTGGTGTACAATCCCCTCTTGGCCCCGGCATGACGGGCCGGCCAAGGGGGCTCCAACCAATGAATGTGGAGATCTTTCGGGATGCGCTGATGCGAAAGCGCTACGAGCTGCTCGGCGGGAGTGCGACCAAACCGTTGCAGTGGACGATGGAGAACAACTCCGGGCGCCAGGGCGACATGGCCGACCAGGCGGCAGGCAACAACGAAGTCCACATCCAGCTGAAGCTGAAACAAACCGACGCGAAGATCCTGCAAGCTATCGAGGGTGCGCTGCGTCGCATCGAAGAGGGTTCGTACGGCATCTGTCGTGACTGCGGGGAGCCAATTGCCGAAGCCCGCCTCACCGCGATCCCGTGGACGCGGTCCTGCATCAGTTGCAAAGAAAAGCAAAACTCATAAGCATGCAACCGGACGAACTGAAGAAATTTCTGACCGACATCTATGCGGAACGGCTGGCGCTGCTGCAGCGCCACGAAGCAGCGGCGCGCGTGGTCGGTCACTACGATTTCAACAATGCCTACCAGTACGTCATCGCTCGCGAAGAAACGCATCTCGCGTGGTTGCAGAGCGCGCTCAGCGAACTGGGCGTGACGCCGCCTCAGTCCACACTGCCGCTGACCGCGCCTGAAGCGCCGAAGGGGAAGAAAGAGGACGTGAGCGCGTACCGGGAAATCCTCGCCGCCGACGCAAAGTTCCTCAGCGCGTTCGTTGCGCGCTGGCGCGAGCGCATCGCCAGCGTCACGCATGCCCGTCATCGCACGATGCTCAACGTCGTGCTCGGCGAATCGCTGGAGTATCAGCGGCTGTTCGATCAGGCTGCCGCGGGCTTCGAGGACGTGATAGGCCGACGCACGGGTGGTGTGGCGCGCGTTGGCGCGGTCCTTCCCGATCGCTGGCAGGAATAAAGGTCAAAAGGCAAAGGGCAAAGGGCAAAGGGCAAAGGTACGGAGACGTTGACCGGCGTCGCGATCGCGTTGGGAAGTAATCTGGGTGATCGCGACGGGTATCTCCGCTCGGCAATCGCCGCGCTCCAACCCGCAATCAAGAATCTGCGCGTCTCGACCTTTCACGACACAGCGCCCGTCGGCGTCGGCGCACAACCCACTTTTCTGAATGCCACGGCAGTGGGGGAGACCTCGCTCAGCGCGAGAGCCCTTCTCGACACACTGCTGACCGTCGAGCGCGAGTTCGGACGCGAGCGGCCATTTTCCGGCGCGCCGCGCACACTGGATCTGGACCTGATTCTGTATGGGGACGCCATTATCGACGAGGCGCCGTCGCTGATCGTGCCGCATCCACGGTTTCGGGAACGACGCTTCGTGCTGGAGCCGCTCGCCGAGATCGCGCCGGATTGGCGCGATCCCGTGACAAGGCAAACGGTAGAGGAATTGTTACGGAACCTGACGGGGTAGGGGCGACGCATGCGTCGCCCTTACGCGATCAATGCGCTTTCGCGCTGCGCTTGAAGAGTCCCGACAGTCCTTCTTCAAACACCGTGTAGACCGCCGGCACGAGCACCAGCGTCACCAGCGTTGATGTGAGCAAGCCGCCGATGACGACGCGAGCGAGAGGCGCCTGC
>DAINQP010000044.1:0-30572 GCA_036742665.1 Vicinamibacterales bacterium
TGAATCCGCGTCACTATCACCAGCGGGGGTGGCACTGCACCTCGTCGATCGGGACGCTCGGCGCGGCGGCCGCCGTCACACGCGTGCTCGGGCTCGACGTCAACGCCACGCGCCACGCGCTGGGCATCGCGGCTTCGTCGGCGTGCGGACTCAAGGAGAACATGGGCAGCATGGTGAAGCCGCTGCATGCCGGCATGGCGGCGCGCAATGGCGTCACGGCGGCGCAACTTGCCAAGCGCGGATTCACCGCGAGCCCGCACGCCATCGATGGACCTCAGGGCTATCTTGCCGCAATGGACAGCGAGCATCGTTCCCTCGACGCGGTCGTCGCCGATCTCGGGACGCGCTGGGAGATCGACGAATCCGGCGTGACCGTAAAGCTTTATCCGTCATGCGCCGCCACACACCCGCCGCTCGACGCGTTGATGGAGATGGTGAGACGCGAACGGTTCACGCCCGATCAGGTCGACGCGATCGACGTCGAGGTCGACTCAATGACGCCGCGTCTGCTGATCCATCCGAATCCATCGACCGGCCTCGAGGCGAAGTTCAGCATGCCGTTCTGCGCCGCCGCTGCGGTGGCGTTTTCGCGGATCGGCATCGACACGTTCACGCCCGAATCGATCCGCCACCCTGACGTGCAGGCGCTCATGCCGCGAGTTACGTTGCGTGCAAACGCAGCGTTCGACACCGCCACGCCGCTGTCGCAAGCGCGGGTGACCGTCCGCCTGCGCGATGGCCGCGAGTGGTCGCTGCGCGCAGATGGCGCGCGGGGTTATCCGGGACGGTTGACGGACGAGGAGCTGTCAACGAAGTTTGAGGACTGCGCCAGCCGGTCGCTTGGATGGTCAGGCGCGACGCAGGCCTGGCATGCGCTCAGGTCATGGCTCGTTGCAAACCAGGGCGGCGATCTACGAACGCTGACGGCATCGCTCACAATCGCGGAGGGGTCGGTGAATCATGCACACCAGTGAACTATCAAACACTCTGACCACGCTGTTCAGTGAGCTCGTGAACGGCGCACCCACTGACGGCGCCTACATGCTGAATGGGGGCGATGAGGGCTTGCTCCGCTCACTCGACAAGCTGTCGGCGCCCGCCGCGTCCGCGCTGACGCCGACTGGATCGTCGATCGCCGCGCACGTCGATCATCTTCGCTACGGCCTGTCGCTGATGAACCGTTGGAGCGCCGGCGAGAATCCATTCGGCAGCGCCGACTGGAGCCCCAGTTGGAAAAGGACGACGGTCTCTGACGAGGAATGGCGGACGCGTCGCGACGAGCTGCGCACCGAAGCCACACGCTGGCTCGACGCGCTGCGCACGCCACGCGACGTGCAGCCGATCGAATTGAACGGCATCGTCGGCAGCATCGCTCATCTTGCCTATCACCTGGGCGCGATCCGACAGATCGACCAGGCGACACGCGGTCCCAAGGAGGTCAGTCGCGAGTGACTCGACGAGTTCCGCCCCCGGCCAAACCGGCCGCCGCCTTGCGAAAGAGGACGCGTCCCGGACTCGTGACAAAGGCCCACGTCAGGATCTTGACCGGCAGCGGAACGTGCGGCGGCTCTCCCTGCACAGGCGCGGCGAACCACTGCGCCAGCGTTCGCTGCGGGTCATCGCGAAGCTCGTCAACCTGCGCCACGCGATGCACGCACCCCACCGTGCAGAACGGCGCACAGCTCTTGACGCTGTCGTACTCGCGGCGGAGATCGGCGACGCCGTACTGATCGAGCGGAATACCGGGATGGCCGCGCTGCTGCGAGCACCAGTGAACGAGACCATCCTCACAGACATAGAGATACCGCGCGCCGGCGTGGCAGTGCCATTCGTTGGGGTGTCCATTCGCGAGGTTCTTCTGGAACCGGTTGTAGTTCGCATAGTCGAACGCCGACGTCGCGAGCGCCACGACACGTTCCAGAACCATCCGCTGCGGTGCGTCGAGTTTCATCAGCGTCCCTGAGCCGTCGTGAATGATTCCAACGGTCGTTGACAACCCGAGCTCGCGCGCCCGACTAGCCACCGTCCACGCGTCTTCCGGGTTCTTGATGCCGCTGCCGACCACCGAGTTGACGGTCACGTCGAATTCCGCGATCGCTGCCAGCGACACCAGCTTCTGGTCGAGCACCTTGAGACTCTTTTTTGACACCTCGTCCGGCACCACGTTATCGATGCTGATCTGCAGATGGTCGAGACCGGCGCTGTTCAGGCGCGCGATGCGATCGCGGGTCAGGAAGTAGCCGTTGGTGATGATCGTGGCGATCGCACCACGTCGTCTGATGTGGCGGATGATCTGGTCGAGCTCAGGGTGCAGCAGCGGCTCACCGCCGCTCAACGTCACCAGGCCCGTGCCGAGAGCGATGAGCCGATCGATGCGGTGAAGCACGTCAGCGGTGGGAATCGGCGCCGATCGATCGTCGTACTCGTTGCAGTACGTGCACGACAGGTTGCAGCGCCGGATCGGGATTAGATGCGCCGCGACCGCCCGCTCGCGGAAGCGCAGCGCCCGGATCAGCATTCGAGCTTCGCGAACGCGCCGATTTGCCCGCCGCAGACCTCGCCGCACTCGAATCAGGCTCATAGTGCTGAAGCCCTCGACATCTTCGCACAGCTGAAGTCAGCTGATCGCTGAGATACGATGCCGGCGGCATCGGTATGACCATCTCACGCTCGAGCGATTTTCCCGAACACGTGGACGAGAACCGCCGGATCTGGAATGCCAATGCTCGCTGGTGGGACGATCGTATCGGCGACGGCAACGACTTCCAGACCCTGCTGATCGAGCCGGCCACTGAGCGTCTGCTGAACGTCGCAACGGGTGACACGATTCTCGATGTCGCCTGCGGCGGCGGGCGATTCGCGCGCCGCATGGCATCGCTCGGCGCGACGGTCGTCGCCGTCGATACCAGCGACGAGTTCATCGCCCGCGCGCGCGAACGCACACCGGCGGATGCCTCGATCGACTACCGCGTGCTCGACGCCGCGCGGCTCGACGACCTTCGGTCGCTTGGAGCCAACCGCTTCACGAAGGCTGTCTGTACGATGTCCCTGATGGACATGCCCGAGATCGCTCCGCTGTTTCGCGCGCTGTCGCAGCTGCTGCCGCAGAACGCACCCTTTGTCTTCTCAGTGCTTCATCCCTGCTTTCATTCGGCGACGATGCAGCGCTTCGCCGAGATGTACGAAGAAGGCCCCGGCCGGCACGTCATCCGCACCGGCGTCAAGGTGTCGTCGTACCTGTCACCGTCGGCCCGAAAGACGGAAGGCATCATCGGACAGCCGGAGCCGCAGTTCCTCTTTCATCGCCCACTCAGTCGGCTCTTCAAGGAGGGATTCGACGCCGGTTTCGTGGTGGACGGTTTCGAAGAGCCGGGCTTCACGCCGAACGAGACGCCGCGACCCGGAGTGAAATGGGAGAACATGCCGGACGTCCCGCCGATCCTGGTTGTCCGGATGCGGCTCGCCAGGCCTGCCTGACGCTACTGTCCCTTGCCGACCAATCGGCCCGCGTCCTTCTCGTTTTCCGTGCAGTGATAGTCGAGCAGCTCTGTGTCGGCGGCGAGGCGTTGGTTGAGCGTGACCGTCCACGGACGAAGGTAGGCCTTCGGATCGTCAACCGTGATCTCGACCTGCACCAGACCCAATGATGGCCGGCGATAGCGTTCGGTGATCTTTGCGGCTTCGGTCAGGGGGCTACCGCTGCGATCGATCCACGCGCCGTCTTGCAGGCCAATCGTCTGCACGACCAGCGTGTCGCGTTCCCAGCGTCCCACCGAGTAGCCATTCCAGGACGGCGAGGGATCGACAGGCAGCGGACGTCCGTCGGTGAAAATCTGACGGAACGTGACGTCGCGCTCGGAAAGAATCAGGAACAGCCCTGGCATCTGCACGAACTTCCGCGGCGGAGGGAACGTGAGCAACCGCAACACTCCGGAGGGTTTGCAGAAGCCGACCGGATCGTCCTTGTACAACTGCGCGGTCCGCTCCTTGACGAGTGCCGCAGCCCACGGCTGATACGGCAATCCGCCCGGCAGCTTCGCCCCGAAGTTGATGAACTCCGGTCCGGCCTGATAGTCGTCGTTACATCCGCTGGCCGGGCAGGTCGCTTCGAGGTAGAAGATGCCACTGAGATCGGGCCGCCCGTCAGCCGTCTTCGCGGCCGGCGCATTGAGATCCGGCTTGCCATTCGGCAGACGCGAGAGGCCAGGCGTCGGATGATTCAGCCACTGCGCATTGAGCGCGCCCGAGGTCGCACACATTGCGACAGCACAGAAGATGATGACGATGCGGGTGATGGTCATGGTTGTGTGGCGCCGATTTTCTGCAGCAGCGCGCCAATTTCCCTGGAACGGTTGTCCGCGCGGCCACCGCGCGCACCCTCAACCAGATCGATCGGCGAGCGTCCCGTGTCGTCAACGAGATCGGCCGTGGCGCCGTGTTCGAGCAGATACTTCACGACCTCAGTTCGGCCGGTCTCGGCCACAAAAAACAGCGTGGTTTGCCCCTGACGACCGGTCAACGTGTTCGCCCGCGCAATGCGCGCCGTGAGGCTCGTGGCATCCGTTATGCGCGCGTTCACATCCGCGCCCGCCTGTCGCAGGATCTCCATCGTCTCCAACGAGAGCGAGATGACATTGTCGGGAACGCCCGGGCCGAGCACACCGCCGCCGGTGCGCGTACCGACGCCAGCAGCGGCCATGAACGGCGTCACACCGGAGGCATTGGGCAGATCGACAAGCGCGCCGTGCTCGAGCAGGAGACGCACAACGTCGTTGTCGAAGGTCTGCGCGGCACGCAACAGCGGCGTGGCGCCGGTGGTGAGGAGATCGTCCCTGAAGCGATTGTCGCGTCCGCCGCGGCTCGGTTCCTTGAACGCGAGCTGTGCGTTCACATTCACCCCGGCGGCGAGCAGCGCCTTGATGAACGCCAGCGATTCCGGCGATCGCGATCCGGCACGGCCATCCAGACCGCCACGCATCGTAATCGCGATGTACAACGGCGTTCGTCCCCACCAGTCCCAGGTGTGCGGGTTGGCGCCGCGATCGAGCAGGAAGTGCGCGACCGCGGGATAGCCGTTGTCGAGCGCCATGATCATCGGCGTCATGCCATCAGGATTTGGACGATCCTTGTCGGCGCCGGCGTCGAGCATCGCCTTCACGCAACCGAAGCATCCTGCACGCGCGGCATAGAGCAATGGCGTCAGACCACCGGTTGGCCGATACTGCACCCGCGGCTCGCTGGTGATTTGCGTGTCCCAGTCGTTGGCCTGCGCCCGTACGGTAAGGTCGGCGCCTTTCGAGATCAGAAATGCCACCATCTCCGGATGATTCTGTGCGGCCGCCCACATCACGGCTGATTGCTGACGGAACCGCTCGCGGCGATTGACGTCGGCGCCGCGCTGCGCGAGCCGGGTCGCCACCGCGACGTTGCCCGTACGCGCCGCGAGCATCAGCGGCGTCTGTCCATCTTCGTTCTCGACGTTCGCGTCGGCACCGGCTTCGAGCAGCATCTCGGCGATCTCGACATTCGCCACGCGCACCGCCTCACTCAACGGGCTCGCACCGTAACGGTTGACGACGTTGACGCGCGCGCCCTTCTTGAGCAGCGTTTGCACCAGCTCGCGATCGAATCGATACACGGCCCAATGCAGCGGCGTCGTCCCATCGGCTTGCGTTTGATTGACGTCGGCGCTCTTGGCCAGAAGTTCGAGTGCGGCGCGGCGGTCGCCGGCTTGAATGCGGTCCGCGACCGGAGACTGGGCCTGGGCGGTGGAAGCCAGAGCGAGCCACACGAGGGCGGCGCACCAACCGACGTTTGAACTTCGCCCTTTGACCTTTGCCCTATACGACATTGGCGTCCAGCTTGTTGTGATGGGCCCACAGACCTTTGTGAAGGTCATAGAGAAACTTCTGCGGGTTCTTCCACGTGCGGGCAAGACCGTTCATCACGCCGGCCTTGAGCATGTCTTCGACGTAGTCGCCTTCCCGCACGCGATCGACAGTGCGGTCGTAGATCGTCTTCATCACATCGCGCTCAACTTGCAGCTCGGCACGTGTCATCACCGGACCACAGCCAGGCACGATGCGCGTGGTGGCGTTGCTCACCTTGAGCAGCCGGTCCATCGCATCGACGCGGCCGCCAATCCAGGCGCCGGTGAGGTAGTCGAGCTCTGGATCGCGCGCCGGCGATGCGACGTCGCCCACTGCGAGTACGTTCGAGTCGCGGAAGAAGACGTAGACGTCGCCGCTGGTGTGCGCTTCGATGAGATATCCATACTCGATGCGCTCGTTCCCGGCGGTCATCGCCCCATCGGTATAAAAGGTCTTGTCGGGCAGCGCGTCCTTCGGACGCGGCGCACGGTAGCGGTCTTCTTTCGGCATCCACGTTGGTGTCGCCATCCACAGCCGCGTGTTCTCATGGGCGACGATGACCGCGCCGTTTTGACGAAAAATTTGGTTGGCACCGGTGTTTTCCGCGTGCCAGTGTGTGTTGAAGACCGTCTTGACGCGACCGCCGGATGAGAACTGCCGCACCGACGCCATGAGGGCGTCGCTGAACTCCGGTGTTCCGCTGTCGACGAGAACAAGACCCTCGTCGGTCGAGAGCGCAGAAACATTGGTGCCACCGGTCGTCACAATAGACAGCCGGTCGTTCAGTTCGACGTGGCCAACTTGCTGCGCCACGCTGCGGCGCGGCAGAACCAGGCTGGCGAACAGCCCGCCAACGGCGCCGGTCAGAAGTTGTCTGCGGTCGATCATCGTGCGCCCGCGGTAGTATGCGACATTTTCAGGTACCGGAAGCCATCGATACGGAGGAGGTATGCGGCGTGTCCGCCTTGGGTTCGTCCTCATCGCTATCATCGCGCTGCCAGCGGTCGGCGTCACGCAATGGCTGCGCTATCCCACAGCCGACGTGCCTAGAAACGGCGACGGCAGTCCGAATCTGACCGCGCCCGCACCGCGCCTGGCGGACGGGAAGCCTGACTTCTCCGGCCTCTGGCACGTGGCGGTGCGCAATCCGTGCAACCCGGCCGTCAATCGGCTCACGTCGTGTACCGAAATTGGCGGGTCACCACTAGCGCGCAACATCGGTGCGAGTCTCCCGGGCGGCCTGCCCTTTCAACCATGGGCGGCGGAGATAGCCAGGCAACGAACGGCGGACGACAGCCGTGACGATCCACATGTGCGGTGCCTGCCTGACAATCCGCCGCGCCACTGGGGACTGCCACACCTCAATAAACTGGTGCACACACCAAAGCTGCTGATCGTGCTGTACGAGGTGAATGCCATGTACCGGCAGATTTTCGCCGACGGACGACCCCTGCCCGATGATCCGACGCCAGGGTGGAACGGCTACTCGACCGCACGCTGGGACGACGACACGCTCGTCGTTCAGACCGCGGGCTTTCGCGACAACCTGTGGATGGATCTGGGCGGCAGCCCGATGAGCGATGCCGCGAAATTGACCGAGCGGATCCGTCGTCCGAATTATGGCACGCTCGAGATCGAGATCACCGTCGACGATCCCAAGGTGTACACCCGGCCGTGGACCGTGAGGATGGATCAGACCATTGAGCTCGACACCGAATTGATCGACGAGTTCTGTTTGGAGAATGAGAAGTCGTACGAGCGGATGATCAGATCGCGCACGGCCAAGTGATCCCGACGTCCCGCGTCCGCGGTACTATGCGCCAATGACTGTTCGAATCGGATTAATCCTCATCACCATCATCGGCGTGCCGACGCTGGGCCTGTCGCAATGGCTGCGGTATCCGACGGCGGACGTGCCGCGAACTGCCGACGGCAAGCCAGACGTGAAAGCGCCAGCGCCGCGGCTGCCTGACGGCAAGCCCGACCTCTCAGGGCTCTGGCACGCCGCAAATCCCAACCGCTGCGTGCCAGGCGTCGGCCAGTTCGTCGCTTGCGGGACCGAGATTGGCGGTTCGCCGCTCGGCGGCAACCTCGGACGGAATCTCCCTGGCGGTCTGCCCTATCGGCCGGAAGCAGCCAAGCTCGCCCAGACCCGCCGTGCCGACGACAGCCGCGACGATCCGCACGTGCGCTGCCTGCCCGACAATCCGCCGCGACATTGGACGCTGCCTCACCTCACCAAGGCCATTCATACGCCGAAGCTGCTGGTGCTGATGTATGAAGTGAACGCGATGTACCGGCAGATCTTCATCGACGGCCGTCCCTTGCCAGAGGACCGCAATCCCACCTGGAACGGCTACTCCACCGCTGGTTGGGACGGCGACACACTCGTCGTCACGACCGCCGGCTTCCGTGACGACACGTGGATCGACACTGGCGGCAGCCCGATGAGCGATGTCGCGACGATGACCGAGCGCATCCGCCGGCCGAACTTCGGCACGCTCGAGATCGAGCTGACGATCGACGATCCGAAGAACTATACGAAGCCGTTCACGGTGACCCTGACGCAGAACATCGAACTCGATACGGATTTGATCGACGAGTTCTGTCTGGAGAACGAGAAGTCGTACGAGCGAATGATTAGATCGCGGGACAAGTAGATCTAGTGTCCGCGTCAGGCGGACCGCGCGTGCAGTCGCCTGTGGCCTGCCGGATCGCGGCGCCGTCGGAGCACGCCGACTCCATGATCCGGAAAGCGAACGGAACGATTCATCGCCGCGAGTTCGTTCTGCGCGATCCGTGTCTCACCGAACCAGCAATGGCGGTGCATGCCGCGATGGTTGTCGATGGAATCGCCCCTACTCGCGGCGGGAGCCGAAGGGCATCAGCGGCGTGAGCTTTCCCGGAGTGCGGAGTCGGCGCGGCGAGCCGGCAGGCCAGAGGCGACTCGCACCTCATACGGTCCGCCTAAAGGCGGACACCATATCAGACAGTCCGCCTAAAGGCGGACACTACATTCAGACGCCGTTGATCAAGCCCGTACTATCGCCGAATGAATCCTGTCGCGCGTTGATCTTGTCGAGGATCGTCAGATGCAGGTTGGCGAGCGGCGTCGGCTCGCGCAGGTCGATGTGACGACTACCCTTCAGCGTTCCGTTGCCGCCGCCGACGAGGATCGTCGGAAGCGGATGGCCGTTGTGGCGATCGCTGTTCGACATGTTCGAGCCGTAGAGGAACATCGAGTGGTCGAGCAGCGAGCCGTCGCCGTCGGGGATTGAGGCGAGCTTCTTCACGAACGCGGCAAAGCGCTCGACGTGCCATGTCTGGATCTTCACCAGCTTTTCGATCCGGCTCAGATCGTTGGCGTGATGTGAGACCGGATGGAATGAGTCGGACACCCCGATGTGGTTGTAGGTCCGGTTCGTGCCTTCGGCGACCATGATGTACGAGGCGACGCGCGTCAGGTCGGCCTGGTAGGCCAGCGCAATCAGATCGAACAGTAGATCGACCTGCGAGCCGAACTGATTCAGCTCGCCAATCGGCGCCTCCGGCACATTGATCCCTGAGAGATCGCGGCTCGACGCCAGCTGGACTCGACGTTCGATCTCGCGCACGGTCTCGACGTAGTTGTCCAGAATCATCCGGTCACCGGCGCCGAGATCGCGACGCATCGCGTTGATGCGATCGCGGACGCGATCGAGCAGGCTCCTTGTCTGATCCGAGATCGCCGTCCGCTCCTGCGGCGTGTCGCCTTCACCGAACAGCTGGACGAAGACCTTCCGCGGGTTGTGCTCCATCGGAAGCGGCGAATGCGCGTCACGGAATGAGAGCGTCGTGTTGTAGAAGCAAGCGGAGCCGCTGCAGGCGGCGGCCTGCTGCGTGGTTTCGGCGGCCACTTCGAGCGATGGCAACGTCGTGTTCTGACCAATATGCTTCGCCACCAGCTGATCGAGCGTGGCGGACATGCTCGCGCCGCGCGAGCCGCGATCCGGTTTCATGCCGCTCAACCAGGTGGCTGGAGCCAGACTGTGAACGCCGCCGACCATCGCGTTGTTCTGCAGATTGCCAAACGAGGTGACGTACTTCTTGTGCGGCTCCAGCGAGGCGAGGATCGGGCTCAGTGTGTAGTCAGCGCCCGCGCCGGCCGGAGTCCAGCGATCCATCTGCGGACCGTGCACCGTGTTGCCCATGATCGCGCCATGGGGGATGTAGAAGAATCCCATGCGCATCTTCGGCATCGCCGCCGTCTGAGCCAGCGCCGTGGCTGCTGGCACCATCGCGTCGAGCAGCGGCAGCGCCAGCGTCACGCCGGCACCCTTGATGACGGTTCGACGGGACAGATGTTTTCGTGTCAGGAACATAGTCAGTCCTTCACACCCTGCATTCTGAACGCATCACTCGCCACGATGCCCGAGACGATCGCTGAAAGGCGGTAGTCCTGCGCTGCGGCGCGCCGGACCACGGTCCTGACCTGCGGCATGTCGAAGTACTCGAGCTCGCGGCCGACCGCGTACATCATGAGCTTCTCGGTGAACGCACGCACAAAAAGATCGCCGCCGCCGAACAGTGCGTCACGCAGCTCGGACGGCCCATCGACGGGACGTCCGTTCGGCAGCACCGTCTTCGCGTCGATCGCGGCATTCGCTTCGCCATCGCGATCACGCCAGCGACCGATCGCGTCGTAGTTCTCCATCGCCAGGCCGATCGGATCGATCACACCGTGGCACTGGTTGCAGCCCGGCTTCGAGCGATGGCTCTCGAGCCGCGCACGCAGCGTCCTGGGCGGCGCGCCTTTGGGCTGCGACAGGTCGGTATCGACGTCCGGCGGGGGTGGCGTCGGCGGCGTGCCCATCAATTTGTCCAGGATCCACGCGCCGCGCAGGACCGGCGATGTGCGATCGCCATATGACGTTTTGAGCAACACCGCACCCTTGCCGAGCAATCCCCAGCGCTGCGGGTTGTCCAGCGTCACCCGACGGAACTGCGGACCGAGCACCGAGTTGATCCCGTAATGCTTCGCGAGCCGCTCGTTGAGGAACGTGTGGTCGGCGGTGAGCAGATCGCCGACGTTGCGATCCTCGAGCAGCACGCTGCCGACGAACGATTCGACTTCAGCGGACAGGTCCTTGCGCAGTTGATCGTTGAAAGATGGAAAGAGGTTGGGATCCGGCTGCACTTCCCGCAGGTTGTCGAGATCCATCCACTTGAGCGCAAAGTTGCGGACCAGATTCGCCGCGCGGCGATCGTTGAGCATCCGCAGCGCCTCGGCCTGCAGCACGTCCGGCGCATGCAGCTTCCCCGCTGCCGCAATCTTGAGCAGCTGATCGTCTGGTCCCTGGCTCCATAAGAAGAACGACAACCGCGACGCCAGTTCCAGATCGCTTAGGGGAAACGCAGTGTCGTTCGCGCTCGCCGGCGCCTTGATCGCGCGGAAGAGGAACTCGGGGCTCGCCAGGATCGCGGCAACCATCTGCTCGACACCCGAGTCGAAACCCCGTGCCCGGCCGCCATCGAAGTACGGCATCAGCGAGTCAACGTCGTCGGTGGTCACGGGACGTCTGAACGCGCGACGCGCGAGGTTCTCGGCAATGCGCCGCGCGCACGCCTTGTCCTGACTCTTACACACGAAAATCTTTCGACGGCTCGGCGTTTCCGAGATGCCCGGCGAATTGAACGGCCCCTCGACGCGCACGCCGCCAATCACGCGCGGCGCACGATCGCCGCGGCTGAACTCGTCGCCGGGGAGGAAGCCGACAAATTCATCCGACTCGATGCGCGCCCGCTCGATGAACGTGATGCCAACGTCGGACATCCCGGCCTTCACCTGCACCGGGATGTTCGTGAAGCGCTTCATGATCGCGGCGCGGGCCGGTGCGCCCCCTTGATCGATCAGCTTCAGGTCCTCGGGAGTGCCCAGCGACTCGCGAAACACTTCGCGGCCATCGACGAGGATGATGACGGTGTGACGCGTCTCGACGGCGCGCGTGTAGAGGTCGATACCAAGATCACCGATGCTGAAGCGATACTCGCCGTCGGCTGGAAAGGTGTGGCGGAACTTCATCCCGCCGCGCGTGCCGAGCGGAAGACCGTCGACGTGCGCCGGCTGGTCGGCGGTCAATGGCTGCGGATAGTAGGCGCTCGTCAGCTTGGGTCTGGCTTCGCCTACCGACATCTTCGCGGCCACGCGCGAGGCGGCGACGTATTGATCGAGGAACGCCGGCGAGATGCTGAGTGCGGCAGCGATGTTGTCGAAGCCGTGGACCTCGATCTCGGCGGGCAAGAGTGATTCGGCATCGAGTTCGATGCCGAGCAGATCGTTCACCGCGGCGCCGAACTCGGTGCGCGTCAGGCGTTGAATCGGCACGTGCCCCGCCTTCGCCTGGCGTCGCTGTGGCGGGCCGGCTGCGGAACTCACCTCGGACGCATCGAGCGCCGCTTCCATCCACGCGACGAACGTGTCGATCTCTTTCTGATCGGGCTGCCGGCTCCCCGGCGGCGGCATTTGCCGGCCGCGAAGCTTGCGCAGCACCTTTTCCCAGACGTCGGCGTGCTCGCGCACGGCGATTGACCCGAGCGAAGTCGAGGGGTGGAGGCTCAGCGCATCAAGCGCCAAACCTCCAGCCTTGGCTTTTGAGTTGTGACAACCGACGCAGTAGGCATCGACGGTCTGTCGAGCGGCTGGTGCTCCACTCTGTCCGACCTGTGCCAGAACGGCCGTCGTGACAGCAGCCGCGATGGCCACACCGGTGCAAAGCGCCAGTTTCACGACCGAAATGATACGCCTGTCGAGGCGCCGGGGCCTGGCCAAGGCCTGTTCCAGGCCTGCCTCCGGCCTGCGCCCGGCCTGACCCCTTCGATTCACTGCCGACCTAGGGAAATGACTGAAGACCACTCGTCCGTCGGCAACGTCGATTCCATTGGGGGTATGGTGTCGTGTTTGCACCTCGAACGACAGCAGACGAGTCCAAATACATGACGGAAACCACGAATCAGACGGTCTCGCCGCGCGTGAAAGCCCCGCGTCAACGTGGACGCCGAGGTTCGCTTATCGATTGGCGCGACCCGGACAGGAATAACGACGTGTTGGATTGGCGGAGACGTGCGCACGAGTTTGGACTCGTCCCGGTAGATACCTGGAACGACGAAGCGGAACCGCGTGCAGCAGGAATGGTTGAGGGACCTGAGCGGCTGCTGCATGACGAAGAGCCTGAGGCCTTCGAGGATCAACATCTCGACGAGGCCGAGAAAGAAGAACTCAGCTCCGACGAAGTGGAAGAGTCGCCGCAGGCCGGCGTTCCCGAAGTCGAAATCGACCTCGTTCGCACCTACCTCACCAGCATCGCGCGCCGGAAGCTGCTGACGGCACGCGAGGAACAGGAAATCGGCCGTCGCATCGAGATCACACGAGGCGAGCTCCTCGCCGCGATCGGGACGATCCCCAGCGCGCTGCAGACGCTCGTCGCGCTCGAAGAAGCCGTGAAGCGCGGCGATGCCCCCGCAGCGGAGCTGATCCTGCTGCCTGATGGCGGCGAACTTGAGCCGGAAAAGGTCGAGCCCGTGCTCAAAGCGTTCGGCCGCATTCGCCGGCAGCAGCGTCGCATCAACGATTGGCGGCACAAGTGTGAGGACCATCGATCGTCAACCACGACGCGAGCAACCGCACGCATCGAGATTGCCGACGCCTACGAGCAAATCGGCTCGCTACTCCGTGACCTGCCCATCCGCCCGTCGGTGATTGATCGGATCCTCGATGAGCTCAAACAGCTCGATGCCCAATTCGAGCGGGTCGCCGACGGACATCTCGGCCGCGAATCGGCGCCTGCCCGACGCGCCCTCGAATCACAGGTTGGCATTTCCCGTCGTCAGTTCCGTCATCGGTTTGCACAGGTGCGCGACCGTGAGGAACTCCTCGTTGAGGCGAAGCGCCAGCTGATCGAGCCGAACCTGCGTCTCGTCGTATCCATCGCCAAGCGTTATCTGGGACGCGGGCTGACGCTGCTCGATCTGATCCAGGAAGGCAACATCGGCCTGATGAAAGCCGTCGACCGTTTCCAGTTCCGACGCGGCTTCAAGTTCTCGACCTATGCGACGTGGTGGATCCGCCAGGCGGTCGGGCGCGCCGTCGCTGATTACGGCCGGACGATCCGCCTGCCCGTGCACACCATCGAAGCGCTCAACAAGGTGACGCACGGACGACGTGACCTTGCAACGCGTCTCGGCCGCGATCCGCGTCCAGAGGAGCTGGCCCTCCACCTCGGCATGCCGCTTGGCAAACTGCAGATGCTGCTCGACGCGGCCAAGATTCCAGCGTCGCTCGACGCGGCCGTTGGTGAAGACGAGGAATCGACGCTCGGCACGATTCTTCGCGATCAGGCGTCGCTCTCCCCCGAAGAGGAAGCGATCCGCGGCCAGATGGCCGACGAGGTCGAGCGCGCCATGGCTCCGCTGACTGAACGCGAACGGGAGGTGCTGAGGCTGCGCTACGGCCTTGGCCTCGACCACGAGCTGACGCTCGAGGAGATCGGCCGGCGGCTCTCCGTGACCCGCGAGCGGGTGCGGCAGATCGAATCGCGGGCGTTGGCAAAACTCCGGGCGTCACGCAACAGCGCAGCCTGAGCCTTGGGCCTTGGGCCTTGATACTTGCCCCGATTCCTGATTACTGATTCCTGAGATAGAGTGTCTGGCGCGAGCGGTGCGGCTCAGCCGCACGATGGTGCTGTGGACGAGGAGCATATATGTGCGATCAGGATCATTTTGAGCAGGACCGACAGGAGTACGAGAAGCGTGGGATGGTGACCCGTCGGCAGTTCGGCGCCATCGTGGGCGCGGGCGTCGCGATTGGCATGCTGCCAAAGGTCGTCAACGCGGTGGCTGTGACCGAGCAGGATGTGACGATCAAGACGCCGGACGGCAATTGCGACGCCTACTTCGTGCACGTCGCCAGCGGGACTGCGCCCGCCGTGCTTGTGTGGCCCGACATCTTCGGGCTGCGTCCCGCGTTCCGCGAAATGGGCAAGCGGCTCGCCGAGTCGGGTTACTCGGTGCTCGTAGTGAACCCGTTCTATCGCCAGCAGAAAGCGCCGACCGCTTCGAAGGGCGCGGCGACGCCAATCCCCGAGCTGCTGCCGCTGGCCAAGCCGATACAGAACGCGACCACCCAGATGACCGACGCGAAGGCGTTTGTCGCATGGCTCGATCAGCAGCCGTCGGTCGCCAAGAACAAGAAGGTCGGCACGCAGGGTTACTGCATGGGCGGTCCGATGGCATTCCGTACCGCCGCGGCCGTTCCCGATCGCGTCGGCGGCGTCGCGTCGTTCCACGGCGGCGGCCTGGTGACGAAGGACCCGGACAGCCCGCACCTCCAGGCGTCGAAGACCAAAGCGGCTCTGCTCATCGCGATCGCATCCAACGACGACATGCGCGCCCCTGATGAGAAGAACATCCTCAAGGAGACGTTCGCGAAGTCGGGTCAGCCCGCCGAGATCGAAGTCTATTCGGGCGCACACGGCTGGTGCCCGCCGGATTCGACCGTCTACAAGATGGACGATGCCGAGAAGGCGTGGACCCGGCTGCTGGAGCTGTACAAGAAGCTCTAAGGTGTAGAGTAGGATCCAGCGCATGAGACACGCGCGCTGGATCCTTCCCCTTCTCTTCCTCGCTGTCACATCGGCAGCACCGACACTCCCTCAGCAGGGCGCATCCGCCATTTCCTCTGTCATCAAGGCCGCGACCGACCGTGGCGATGTACCGGGGGTCGCGGTGGCCGTCGTCAACAAGGACGGCCTGCTCTACAACGAAGCGGCCGGCAAGAGTCGCACGGCGACGAACACGCCGATGGCGAAAGACACCATCTTCAATATGGCGTCGATGACCAAGCCGGTCACCTCCGTTGCCATCATGATGCTGCTGGACGAAGGCAAGCTGAAGCTGGACGACGAAGTCGCGAAGTACCTGCCGAAGTGGAAGGACCCGGTCGTCATCAGCAAGTTCAACGAGGCTGATGCCAGTTACGAGACGCGACCGGCCAAGCGACCGATCACCATCCGGCATCTGCTCACACACACGTCAGGACTCGGCTACGGCTTCGCCAGTCCCATGCTGACGAAAATCATGGAGCAGACGAAGAAGACGGAGCTCGATCTCCCGCTTCTCTTCGATCCCGGCGAGAGCTGGGCCTACGGCCCGAGCACCCGCGTCCTTGGTCACGTCATCGAGGCGATTTCCGGTCAGAAGATTGATGCGTTCCTCGAGTCGAAGATCCTCTCGCCCCTCGGCATGCACGACACCAGCTACCTCGTGCCGACGACGAAGTACGCGCGCGTCGTGGCGGTGAATCGGCGCGGCAACGATGGCAAGTTCATCGAGCAGCCGGTGCCGGCGACGATTCCCGCGACGGTGCAGGGCGACGGTGGCCTGTATGGCACGCCGAGCGACTACGGCCTGTTCCTGCGCATGCTGCTCAATCGCGGGACGCTGAACGGCAAGCGCATCATCAGCGAGAAGTCGGCCCAGATGACGCTCCAGCCCCACACCGGGCAGGTCGTGGTCAAGGAACAGCAGTCAGCCAATCTGGCGCTGTCGCGGAACTTCCCGATTGGCGCCGGCAAGGATAAATGGGGCCTCGGCTTCCAGCTCGCCGCCGACAAACAGGTGAACCGCCGTTCGCCTGGCAGCGGCACGTGGGCGGGCATCTTCAACACGCACTTCTTCATCGACCCCGCCAAAGACATCGGCGTCGTCGTCATGATGCAAACGCTGCCTTTCTACGATGAAGCCTCCATGAAGGTGTATGCGGCGGTCGAAGAGGCTGTGTACAGAAATCTGAAATAACGTGGCGGCTTCTCAGCCGGTTGATGATCTGACCGCCGGCCGCGCCGCCCTTGACACTGGCGCGTGGCAGGATGCGCAGCGCGCCTTCGAGCGGCTGCTCGCCATCGAGGAAACGCCCGAAGCGCTCGAAGGTCTCGGCCTGGCCGCGTGGTGGCTGAATCTCGCCGAGGTGGTGTTCGACTCGCGCGAGCGGGCGTTTCGCGCCTATCGTCAGCGCGGGGATCAGCGGTCGGCGGCGCGCATGGCGGTCTGGCTCGCCTGGGACAGCGCCGCGTTCCGCGGTGAAGAAGGCGTCGCCAAAGGATGGCTGCAGCGGGCGAGGCGGCTGCTGGAAGGCCAACCTGATTCCGCGGAGCATGCGTTTCTCGCGGCGCGCGCTGCCGTGTTCGCCTTACTCGATGACGGCGATCCTGAAGCGGGTGACTCGCTGGCCCTCGAGGCCATTCGCGTCGGACAGTCGATCGGCGCAATCGACTACGAGATGGTCGGCCGTTCGCTGCACGGATTCGCGCTCATCACGATCGGGCGCGTCCGCGATGGTCTGCGCGAACTCGACGAGGTCAGCGCCGCGATTGTCGCCGGCGAGCTCACCGATCGTCTGCTGATTGCGCTGGCCGGCTGCTACTTGATCGGCGCCTGCGATCGCGCCCGCGATCACGCGCGTGCCGCCCAGTGGTGCGACCGCATCAAAGAGCACAGCTCGAAGTGGGGATTGAAACCGCTGTTTGCCGTGTGCCGCACGCAGTACGCATCGGTGTGCATGTGGCGCGGTTCGTGGGACGAAGCCGAGCGCGAGCTGACCAGCGCCTGCGACGAACTGGCAATCTGCCGCCCGGGTATGACCGCTGACGGGCGCGCGCGACTCGGCGAGCTGCGCCGCCGGCAGGGTCGACCGGACGAAGCAACATCGCTCTTCGATCGCTGCGGCGCGCACCCGCTGGCGGCGCTGGGGCGTGCGGCGATGGCCATCGACCGCGGCGACCATCAAGGCGCAGCCGATCTCGTTGAGCGGCATCTGCGCCGGTTGCCCGTGACCAATCGCACCGAGCGCGCGGCGGCACTCGAACTGCTGGTGCGCGCCGAGACGCGGCGCGAGCGCCTTCACGACCTCGATCGCGCTCGCGTGGCGCTGGACGAATTGCGCGACATCGCCGCCAGCGCGGGTACGCTTCCCCTGCTCGCATCCGCGAGTCTTGCCGCCGGACTCATCGCGCTCGCCGAGGGCGATGGCGATCGTGCACGCCGCGAGCTCGAAGATGCGGTGGACCGGTTCGACCAGAGCGGAGCGCCATATGAAGCGGCGTGCGCGCGCATCGATCTGGCGTCGGCCATGGAACGGCTTGGCCGGAGCGACGCCGCGCTCGCCGAACTCGATCGTGCGATCGCCGAGCTGACGCGGCTCGACGCCCGGCTCGGAATCTCGTCGGCACAGACGGTCCGCGAGCGACTCTCGGCGCGAACCGTGTCCTCGCCCATCACATCCAGAGATGCCGGCGGCCTCACCGCGCGCGAAATGGAAGTGTTACGTCTGATTTCGAGCGGGCTCAGCAATTTGGAGATTGCCGAGCGGTTGTGCATCAGCGAGCACACGGTTCACCGCCATGTCGCAAATACCTTGTCCAAGCTGGACGTATCCTCCCGCTCGGCGGCCGTCGCACACGTCGCGAAGCTGGGGTTGCTCTAGGCTTTCGGGGCGTCTGAAGACCTACGTGTGCCCCGAGGCTCATGGCCCGAACGGGCCAGCCGTGGCGGCCCGCGAAAAATGACCCGATCTGGCGAAGCGCCGCCGCGGTTCGCCTGACTAGACTCGATTCATGACACAGACTTCACTGCATACCGAAGAACTCTCCCTCGTCAGCCATCCACAAGCGAACGCGTTGGCCGAGCGTCTCGAAGAAGGCGCCCGTGCCCTCGCTGTCTTTGCCACCAGACTCACCGATGCCGAGTGGCAGATGCGCGTGCCGCACGACGGCCGCAGCGTCGGCGTTGTCGTTCACCACGTCGCGAGCGTGTACCCCATCGAGGTTCAACTGGCGCAGACCATCGCCAGCGGCAAGGCGGTGACCGGCGTCGTCATGGACGACATCCATGCGATGAACGCGAAACACGCCGCGGAGAACGCGGCGGTGACGAAAGCGGTTGCACTCGATCTGCTGCACGCGAATAGCAACGCCGCCGCGGCGTCGATTCGTGCGCTCACCGACGAACAGCTCCTCCGCGCGGCGCCCGTCTCTCTGTACGAGGACGCTCCGCTCACGTGCCAGTTCGTGCTCGAGGATCACGCTGTGCGCCACAGCTATCACCATCTCGCCCGGTTGCGGCGGACCGTGCAGTCATAGGCGACACCCAAGCAGGAGGAAGTCATGACCACCGTCAGTCAGGATGCAATGGCCACCGCGCCGACACCGTCCGTCAAAGCGAAGCAGCAGGCCATGTGGGCCTCCGGCGACTTCGCCGTGATCGGCACAACCCTGCAGATCGTCGGCGAGCTGCTGTGCGAAGCCGTCGATATCCGTTCAACCGACCACGTCCTCGACGTGGCTGCCGGCAACGGTAATGCGACGCTCGCCGCGGCGCGCCACTTCGCGAACGTCACATCCACCGACTACGTTCCTGCACTGCTCGAACGCGGACGGGAAAGAGCACGCGCAGAGCGTCTCGAGGTGACGTTCGAGACTGCTGATGCTGAAGCGCTGCCCTATGCGGACGTGACCTTCGACCTCGTCCTGTCCACCTTCGGCGTGATGTTCGCGCCCGATCACGACAAGGCTGCGACGGAGATGCTTCGCGTCTGCCGGCCCGGCGGTCGAATCGGGCTGGCGTCGTGGACGCCGCAGGGTTTCCTCGGCGATCTGTTTCGAACGGTCGCCAAACACGTGCCGCCGATGCCGGGCGTTCGTTCGCCGCTGCTCTGGGGGACGCCTGAGCATCTCAGCGGACTGTTCGCGCCCGCGGCATCGATCGCACATACCGCTCGACACTTCGCATTCCGCTATCGCTCGGCGGAGCATTTCGTCGATGTGTTCCGGACGTTTTATGGACCGACGTTCAAAGCATTCGGGGCCCTCGATGCCAACGGTCAAGCGGCGCTCGAGGCTGACATGCTCGCGCTGCTGCGCGCCCGCAATCGCGGCAGCGATCGTGGCGGCGCTTCGGGCCTGGTCGTGCCGGCCGAATACCTCGAAACGGTGATCCTGCGGTGACACGAAGACTGATGTGCGTCCTTGCCCATCCCGACGATGAATCGCTGGGAACGGGCGGGACGTTGGCCAAATACGCGGCGGCAGGCGTCGACACGTATCTGGTGACGGCGACGCGTGGAGAACATGGCCGCTTCGGCACGAGCGCCGAGCGGCCGGTTGACACCGTGGTCGGACAGACTCGCGAGACCGAGCTTCGTGAGGCCGCACGCGAGCTCGGCGTACGCGAGGTCATCGTCCTTGGCTATCCGGACGGTGGCGTTGACGCGATCGCACCGGTGACCGCGCAGGAAGCGATCGCGGAGCAGATACGCCGCATCAAACCTCAGGTGGTCGTCAGCTTCGGCCCCGATGGCGCATACGGCCATCCCGATCACATTGCCGTGTCTCAGTTGACGACAGCGGCCGTCATCCGTGCCGCCGATCGGACCTATGCGGTTTCGAAGCTGTACTACATCGCGTGGACCGCATCGATCTGGGCCGAGTATCAGGCGGCGCTCAAACGGTTGATCAGCAAGGTTGATGGCGTCGAGCGGCAGGTGGACCCCGCGCCGGATTGGGAGATCACGACGCGGCTCGACACAACCACGGTGTGGCCCACCGTCTGGCGCGCGGTTCAGTGCCACCAGACGCAAATGGGCGGCTACGCCAATCTCACGCAACTGTCACCGGAACGCCATCGCGCGTTGTGGGGCGTGCAGGAGTACTACCGCGCGTTCAGCCTGGTGAACGGCGGTCGCGCGCGTGAATCGGATCTGTTCGAGGGACTGTGATGATACCCGTACACGATGTCGAGACACTCAGAAGCCGCACGGCCCCTATCGACATGGACGCCGCGGCGTTTCGTGATGCCGGACATTACCTGGTGGACCGCATCGCCGACTGGCTGCACCAGATGCCTGACGGTCTCGTCGTGCGCCAGGACACGGCTGACGAGGTCCGTCGCGCGCTCGGCGCGACGCGAGAACTCCCCGACTCCGGCACTGACGCTCGCACGCTGCTCGATGAGGCCACCGAGCTGCTGTTTCGCCACTCCCTCTTCAACGGCCATCCGCGCTTCCTCGGCTACATCACATCGAGCCCGGCCCCGATTGGCGCGCTCGGCGATCTGCTGGCCTCTGCCATCAATGCAAACGTTGGCGCCTGGCGGCTGGCGCCGATGGCGACAGAAATCGAAGCGCAGACGATTCGCTGGATTGCCGACCTGATCGGATTTCCGCGACAGGCCGGCGGGCTGCTGGTGAGCGGCGGCAACATGGCGAACTTCGTCGGCTTTCTCGCGGCGCGCGCCGCGAAGGCCGAACACGTCCGCGTCGGCGGCGTGCGCGCCGGGGCGCCGCTGCGTGTCTACGCCTCGTCTGAAACGCACACGTGGATTCAGAAGGCGGCCGATCTGTTCGGCCTCGGCACCGATGCGATTCGGTGGATCCCCGCCGATGTCGATCAACGGATGGACGTGCCCGCCCTCGACCGGCAGATTCTCGCCGATCGCACGAATGGAGACCTGCCGCTGCTCGTCGTCGGCAACGCCGGCACTGTCGGTACTGGGGCGGTCGATCCGCTCGCCGCGATTGCCGCGTGCTGCGCACGTCACGAGGTCTGGTTTCATGTTGACGGCGCGTATGGTGCGGTCGCCGCACTGGTGCCGGGAGCGCCGGAGGATCTGCGCGCGATCGCCGAGGCGGATTCGCTGGCGGTCGATCCTCACAAGTGGCTGTATGCGGCGCTCGAAGCCGGCTGCGCGCTGGTACGGCGTCCAGCGGATCTGCTGCGCGCGTTCTCGTACCATCCGAACTACTACCACTTCGATCAGGACGTCACGAATTACTTCGACTATGGACCGCAGAATTCACGCGGCTTCCGGGCGCTGAAGGTCTGGCTCGGGCTGCGGCAGGTGGGATTGTCCGGCTATCTCCAGATGATCGGCGACGACATGCGCCTGGCGACGCATCTGCACGTGCTCGTGCAGCAGCATCCGGACTTCGAGGCGATGACCCAGCATCTCAGCATCACCACGTTCCGGTACGTCCCGCGTGACCTGCAGGCCGCGGCTGGGCGGCCGGACGTGGAGCCATATCTCCAGCGACTCAATGAACAGCTGTTGACGCGCGTTGAACAGAGCGGCGAAGCATTCCTCTCGAATGCCATGGTGAACGGCCGGTTTGCGCTGCGCGCCTGCATCGTGAACTTCCGCACGTCACTGGCCGACATCGAAGCGCTGCCTGACCTGCTCGCACGGCACGGCCGGGAGGCCGATCGAGCGCTGCGTACATAGTGTCCGCCTTCAGGCGGACCGTCGGCGGTAGTGTCCGGCTGAAGCCCAACCTGCGGATACGATCTCTGCATGGACAAAACGCAGTGGCGGTTGCTGGTCAGCGGCGCCGGCTGTCAGATGGATGCACCGCGGCCGGCATCGACTGAGTTCTGGGATCTCGTCGCTGCTCTATCGGTCTCGTCGCTGTATCTCGCGAAGAATCAGACCTATCGCGGGCAGTGCTCGCTGATCTTCGATCTACGTCACGCGGCGCGTCCCGACCAGCTCTCGGCTGACGAGTGGGCGGCCTTCTGCGCCGATCTCTACCTCGCACAGCGCGCCGTCGTCAGCGTCACGCGTCCCGATCACGTCAACATCGAATCGCTGGGCAACGTCGTGCCGCATCTGCACTGGCACATCATTCCCCGCTACATCGGGGATGCGCGATGGGGCACGCCGATCTGGACGACGCCGCTGTCGGCGATGGCTGACACACGGCTGGAGATCAACGATCACAAAGCGCTCCTCCAGCATCTCCAGGCAGCCGCCCGGTAAGCGCGCAATGACTTGCGGTCTTTGCTAGGATCCGCCTCATGAACTGCCTGCTTACGTTCCGGCGCATGCACCTCGTCACGCTTGGGTTGTTGGCATTGGTCGGTACCGCGAGGCCGGCGCTCGCCGCGGATATTGACGGCGCGAAGATTCACTGGACGAGCGCGGGCAGTGGACTGGCAGTCATCTTCGTCCACGGCTGGACGTGCGACGAGACGTCCTGGCAAGGGCAGGTGCCGGAGTTCAGCAAGCAGTACCGCGTGATCACGCTGGACCTGCCCGGTCATGGGAAAAGTGATCTCCCCAAAGACGGCAAGTTCTCGATGGAGCTCTTCGCACGCGCAGTCGAGGCGGTGCGCGTCGAGGCCAAGATCGATCGCGCGGTGTTCGTCGGCCACAGCATGGGCACCCCGGTGATCCGCACCTACGCGCTCATGTATCCGGCGCACGTCGCGGGCCTGGTGCTGGTGGACGGTCTCGTGCAGGTCGCCGGCGCGGCGTCGCCGTTCACGCCACCGCCGATGCTCGGCAAGGAAGGCATGCAGGCGCGCGAGAAGATGGTGCGCGGCATGTTCGGCCCCGCAACGACGCCGCAACTCCAGCAGCACATTCTGAAGATGATGCTCGGCACAAAGGAAGCGACAGCCGCAGGCGCCATGAACGCGACGTGGGATCAATCGTGGGTCAAGAACGATCCGATTACCGTGCCGGTTCTCGGCATCTATGCGGGAACGCCGCTGGCTGGACGCGACGCCATCACGCGCATTTTTCCGAAGGTCGAATATCACGAGATTCCCGGCTCTGCCCACTTCCTGATGATGGAGAAACCGGACGAGTTCAATCCGTTGCTGAGCGCGTTCCTGCGCAAACTCTATCGGTAAGCGTATTCTGGCGGGATGGACCATCGTTCAGTCGGATCGCTGCGCGTCTCGGTCGTCGGCATCGGCTGCAACAACTTCGGCATGCGCATCGACGCCGCCGCCACCGAGCGCGTCGTCCATGCCGCGCTCGATGCAGGCATCAATTTCTTCGACACTGCCGACATCTACGGCGCGACCAAGAGCGAGGAGTTTCTCGGCCGCGCGCTCAAGGGACAACGCGAGCGCGCGATCATCGCCACGAAGTTCGGCATGACTGTTGACGAGCAGCGCAAGGGCGCACGGCCCGAGTATGTGAAGCAGGCCTGCGACGACAGCCTCCGCAGACTGGGCATCGAGCAGATCGATCTCTATCAGTTGCATCAGCCCGACCCGAATGTGCCGATTGCCGACACGCTCGGCGCAATGGACAGCCTGGTCAGGATTGGCAAGGTCCGCGAAATCGGCTGCTCGAACTTTTCCGCCGAGCAGCTCGACGAGGCGGAACGGGCGACCAAGCGAGGCGCGGCGCGATTCGTCAGCGTACAGAACGAGTACAGCGTGCTCCACCGCGAGCCCGAGAAGAGCGTGCTGCCGGCGTGTGAGCGGCTGGGCCTCGGCTTTCTTCCCTACTTCCCCCTGGCGAGCGGGTTGCTGACTGGCAAGTTCGAGCCCGGCAGGCCCGCGCCAGCGGACAGTCGCCTCTCGCTGTCGTGGACCTCACGATTCACAACTGAGAAGAACGTCGCGGCTGCCAAGACATTGAAGGCATTCGCCGCCGCGCACCGACATACGCTGCTGGAGCTGGCATTCTCGTGGCTGTTGTCACGGCCACAGGTGGCGTCGGTCATTGCGGGCGCGACGTCGGCGGAGCAGGTGCGCGCGAACGCCGCCGCTGTGAACTGGACTCTGACGAAACAGGACCTTGCGGAGATCGATCGACTGACACGGTGATGCGCAGGCGGGTCTACAAACCAAGACCCGCCCTACGACTGCTCGGACACAGCGTGGGGCGGGTCGTGTTCTTCGGACTGTCGGCTTTACCTGCCCGCCGCCTTCCAGAGTTCAGCCTTCGTCTGCTTCTCGGCGGAGGTGTGAACGTTGATGTAGCGATCGAAGTCGGTCACCTTGAGCTTCTCGAGCGCGGGCACCAGCGCCTTGACGTGATCGTTGCCAGGCTGTCCAGGCGCGGGCAGCGAGAAGTCACCCTGGAACAGAATCTTCTCTTTCGGGATGTAGGCCACCATCAGGCCGTTCGAGTGCGGAGCCGGATAGATGTGGTACATCTCGACGGTTCGCGTGCCGTCCGAGTAGACCTTCTTCTCGCCGACCGCCTCGACGCTGGCCTTCTTCGGATTCTTGGCCAGCGTGTCGTTCAGCAGCGTGCGCGGCGTGTTGAGCGCCTTGTTCAGGAACTCCTCGTTGTTCTTCTGCGTGATGATCGTGGCACCTTCCGCCACGAGCGCCGGCAGACCGCCGGTGTGATCCGAGTGCGGATGCGTGTTCATGACGTAACGAATCGGCTTGTTCGGAAACAGCTTCTTCGTCTCGGCAATGTAGGCGAGGCCACGAGCCTCGGACTGACCGGCCTCGAGCATCATCACGTGATCCCGGAACTCGACGACCACCGAGTCGTAGCTGCCGGGTCCGGTCGTCAGCCGATAGAGTCCCTCACCGAGCTTCTCGGTCGTCACCATCATCGCCGGTGCACCGCCAGGACCGCCCGGGCCGCCGGGACCGCCGCCACGCCCGGCCGGAGGTGCAGGTGCCGGCGCGATCGAGGCGAGATCGGGAGGATTGAGCTTCGCGCTCGTGACAGTGACTTCGAAGAACGGCCAGTCACCGCGCGTCTGGACGATCTTCGCCGGCGCCATCGCGCCGCCGAAATCCTTCCAGCCGGAATACGTGGTGACGATGTGCATGTCGCCCATGATGTTTTCACCAAGCCACGTCTCGACCCGCTCGATCTGGTTCTTGTCGTTCACGTAGCCGTTGATCGTGTAGGCCTTGCCCGACGGCGCCTTCACGGTTGGACTCCACGAGAGCACGGTGTACTTGCCGTCCTTCTTGGCGGTCGCGTTGTTGGCCTCGGCACCTTTCAGGAAACCCCAGGGCGTGAGGTAGAACTCGAGCGACTGGGCCCATGGGCCCGACACATCCGCCTGCTGCGTTGTGACCTGCTGGAAGTACGTGCCCGGCGTGACCGTCGTCGAGCCGCCGGCCCCGATGTTGTTCGTCGCACCGGTGGCGCGCGACGCGGGTGCGCTCAGATCGATGACACGCACGTAGTTGTCGATCGGCCTCATCGGGTCGTGCAGGCCCTGGCAGTTCATCTGCGCCTTGTTGGCGCCGCACTGCTGGAACGCCACGTCCTTGGCCGACCCGGAATAGGTGATCGATTTCGGATCGCCTAGCGCCTTTTTCGCGCTGGCGATTACCGCCTTCGCGTCCTGCGCCCATACGCTACTGCTGAGCGCCGCGACGCACAGTGTGACCAACGCTAATTTCTTCACCACAACCACTCCTCCTTGACCGGTGAGACCGGCACATCCACACGGACATGCCCGGCACGTCCAAAAGGACGTGCCCTACGTCCTGGCACGTCCCAGGACGTGCCCTGCTAAGAATGCGGAAGCGGATTGTACTGTGGCCCGCGACGAGATGCAGAATCCAAGCTTCGTCAATTCACTTCTGACATAATTCGCGCGGAATTACGGACGTTCCAGCGGCTCGCCCGACACACACGTGGGTTATTCGCGAAACAGCGCCGCGACGTCCTGCCCGCGTTTCTGGGCGGCAATAGTCGCCGGCGTGTAGCCGAACTCGTTCTCAAGGAAGATGCCGGCCGCCGCGTCCCGGTCGAGAAGAAAGCGCACCAGCGTCCGCGCCACCGCGGGATCGACGTCTCGGGTATGCAGCGCCCGACGACCCCCAGTCGCTGACGGCCGGCAGATGGCGGGCGACCCTGAATCGAGCGCGCGGCTGAGTATGGATTCCATTGTTCGGCTACAGTATGCCGATGAGGCTCCGGACTGTCGTCCTGGTGTCCGTAGCATTATTCATCGCCAGCGTCGCGGCCGCGCAATTCGGCCGCTTTGGTGACACCAGCCCGCAAGCCCACTTGGCCCGGCCGAGTGATTACGACGGAAAGTTCCATTACTGCCGCGCTGTGTATCGTCAGAACCCGCGCGGCGATGGTGGCGGTTGGCTCACCGACTACCCGCTGGCTGATATCGACCTGTCAATCCGGGTGGCGGAGCTGACGAAGATTCTGGTCGCCTTTGATGCCCCTGGCCAGCCGCGTCATCTGATCGTCCAGCTGACCAGCGATGAGTTGTTTCAGTGCCCGGTGATCATCATGCAGGAGGTGGGCAGGCTGTTCTTCACCTCTGACGATGCCGCCCGGCTCCGGACCTATTTGCTGAAGGGTGGATTCCTCTGGGTCGATGACTTCTGGGGTTCGTACGCCTGGGACGTGTGGGAGGCGGAGATTCGCAAAGTCTTTCCGGCGGCCGAGTACCCCATCATCGATGTGCCACGCACCCATCCGCTCTATCACACGATGTTCGATCTCGAAGGCGTGCCGCAGATTCCCGCCGCCGGCGTATGGCTCGGCAGCGGACAAACGTCAGAGCGCGGCGCCGACAGCGCGCAGGTGCACGTGCGCGCGATTTCGGATGCCAACGGCCGCGTGATGGTCTTCATGACCCACAACACCGACGTCAGCGATTCGTGGGAACGCGAAGGTGAAGACCCGGGGTACTTCTACAAGTTCTCGTTCGATGGCTATTGCGTCGCCGTCCACGTGCTCATCTATGCAATGACTCACTAATGCGTCTTCTCACTCTGTTTGCGGCTGCGGCCCACGACGAAGCGGTAATAGCGTCCACAGCCGCGGTTCCCGCAGGTAGAGTCCAAGCCACGCACAGAGACACGTGGTCAACGGCACCAGGATCGGATACGGCTCCTGCATGCGCGCGTACTGCGAGATCGCCCCACCGAGGTAGCCGGTCATCAACACCACGCCGAGCATCGACGTCGGCGGAACCAAATACAGCACGACGCACGTGAGCTGGACGATCGCGATGCGCGGCAGCAAGTTCGGATCCCACCCGATGCGTCCCCATTCCCTGACGTACCAGGGATCGAACGTCAGCTTCCATCGGGCGCTCATGAGCAGGATCGAGACGGCCCCGAGCGAGAAGAGCCAACCCACCCACGGCAGGTAACGCTTCACTTATCGTGATCCTCTCGAAGACGACTCCTTCGCCGGTACGACTTTAAGCACCTTGCCGCCGTCGCGATCGGTCAGGACGTAGAGGGCGCCATCCGGCCCTTCCTTCACGTCGCGGATGCGTGTGTCGAGCTCGCCGAGGAGACGCTCTTCACCGATCACGCGGTCGCCTTGCAGGACCAGACGCGCGAGATGTTTGCCGGCCAGCGCGGCGACGAAGAGATTGCCCTGCCACGCCGGGAACAGCTTGCCGGTGTAGAAGCTGATGCCGCCTGGCGCGATGTCGGGGGTCCAGAAGTAGGCGGGCTGCTCCATGCCGGCCTGCGACGTCCGATCCTTGTTGATCGAGGCGCCGTTGTAGTCGTGGCCGTACCCGATCACCGGGAAACCGTAGTTCTTTCCCTTCTCGATCACGTTGATCTCGTCTCCGCCGCGCGGGCCGTGCTCGCTGGCCCAGAGGCGGCCGGTTCGCACATGAAACGCGAGCCCCTGATCGTCGCGGATGCCGAGCGCGAAGATCTCGCCGCGCGCGTTCGGCCGCCCGACAAACGGGTTGTCCTTCGGCACCGTGCCGTCAGTGTTGATGCGCAGCACTTTGCCCATCAAGCTGTCGAGCTGTTGCGGCTGCGGCCAGTCGGCGGACAGGATGCCAACACCGGCCGGGATCGACGACGAGATCAGCAGCGTACCATCGCGGGCCTGGATCATCTTGCCGCCGATGCCTTCGGCATTGAGGAGGACCTTCACCTCCTCAAGCTTCGTTGAATCGGACGACAACTTCGCGCGCGCGACCGTCAGCACCCCGGCCAGTCGTGGCGCCGGCGTCGGCGCGTTCGGATCGGGTGCGGTGTAGGCGAGATAGATCGTGCGATTGGTCGCGAAGTCCTTATCCGCGATCGCCCCGACCAGTCCTTGCGGACCGCCGGCGTAGATCGGCGGCAGTCCGGCAAGCGGCGGCGAGATCTGCCCCGAGCGATCGATGATCTTCAGACGCCCGGGCCGCTCGACGAGCAGCATGCGGCCGTCGGAGATGAACTCGATCGCGTAGCCGTTGGCGATTCCCGAGGCGACGGTCTCGACGGCATATGGCACGCTCACTGCCACGCGCGGCGCGTGCGTCTGCCCCGCCCACTCCGGAATCGGCGAGTAGCCGTCGGGCGCTGCCGAACCGTCTGGCGGCGCGCCCGGTTTCTGCGCCGGCGGCCGAGGAATCGATTGGCGCGCGGGCGCGCCCGTCGTCTGCGCGTGAACCGGCCACGCGAGTGCGACGGCGATGACGACTGCGACTGAAAGACATGGGATGCTGCGCATTGCGGCGCAGTATATCGTCGTTGGCTGTCTACGGATCGCGGAGGCGCGGAGCATGTTGAAAATTGCCTCCGCGCTTCCGCGTCTCCGTGTTTCGTCGGAGCAATCGTTCAACGGCGGCACGATGGCCCATGGGCGTTGACATCGTGCGGCAGGGCCGCAATCATCTGCGCATGAACATGTCACGCCGATCGGCCGGTGCGTTGGTCGCAGTTATCGCCGGAACGTTGTCCGTACTCGGCGCACAAGCACCGCCAGAACCGAAGCCGGCCTTCGCGGGTCAAACGGATGCCCCAGCACCGGCCAAGCCGTCACCGCCGATCGCGGTGCAGACGGTCGCCACTGGACTGACCGGTGCATGGGCGTTTGCGATTCTCCCCAACGGCTCCCTGCTGGTCACGCAGAACAGCGGCACGATGCGAGTGGTCCGCCCCGACAACGGATCGGTGTCGGCGCCTGTGGCTGGGGTCCCGCCGGTCAAGTCGGCGGCGGCGCAAGGTCTACACGACGTCGTGCTCGATCCCGACTTCGCCAAGAATCGCGTCCTCTACTTCACGTATTTCGCTCCGCCCCGCGGTGAACCTGCCGCCAGCTGGCCGATCACGCATTTTTATGAGGACGTGTGGACGAAGCCGTTTGCCGAACGTCGGACCATGGACCTCGGCACCGAACGGGTGGCACGGGCGAAGTTGAGCGAGGACAACAGCACGCTCACCGACGTTGACGTGCTCGCCGAAGGCGTCGAACGGAACATCGTGCTCGCGCCTGACGGCACGATGTTCGTCCTCGGCGCCGATCGGTTCCGCTTCTACGACTCCGACCTCGACGGCGTGAGCCACGATTTCACCGACAATCCGGACATCCGCCGCAACTTCACGGGCCGGGCCATTCGCATCAACCGCGATGGGTCGATCCCGAAAAACAATCCATGGCTCAACCGGGCGACGGTGCTGCGCGAGACCTTCGCGCACGGGTTCAAGGATCCCGAAGGCGCCGCGATTCATCCGCAGACACGAGAGCTCTGGGCGCTCGATCACGGCCCACAGGGTGGCGACGAGATCAACATCGTCCGGGCCGGACGCGACTACGGGTGGCCCGATGTGTCGTACGGCACGCAGTACGACGCGCGGCAGCCGGACGGGAAGAAGAACGTGCCCGTTGGCAGTGGGGCGAACCGGAAAGAAGGCGTCGAGGAGCCAATCTACTTCTGGGTGCCGTCGATCGCGCCGTCCGGCATGATGTTCTACACCGGCGATTTGTTCCCCGACTGGAAAGGCAATCTCTTCGTCGGGTCGATGTCGGCAGAGCACGGCCACAAACTGGTGCGTCTCGTCTTGAACGGCGACCGCGTCGTCGCCGAGGAGAAGCTGCTGGCGGACCGCAAGGGACGAATTCGCTTCATGCGCCAGGCACCGGATGGATCGATCTACGTGATCGCCGGGGGCGAGATCTGGCGGCTCACGCCTC
>DAINQP010000045.1:0-30557 GCA_036742665.1 Vicinamibacterales bacterium
CTCCCCGGAACAGGCTGGAGCGTTGAACACGGAGACCTGCGCATCTCGCACTTTGTCGGCCTGCACGCGATCCAGATCCTGCCGCTCCTCGCGCTCGCCCTGCGCCGCCGCCGTTCGGACGAGTTCGCACGCATCCGCGTGATGCTCGTCGGGACCGCAAGTTATGTCGGGATCTTTGCAATCCTGCTGTGGCAGGCGCTGCGCGGGCAGCCGCTCGTCCGACCGGATGGCGTCACGTTCGGTGTGCTCGTTATCTGGGCAATACTCAGCGCCATCGGCGTGTGGTTTGCGGTCACGCGGCCGTCCCGGACCAGCAGGCAGGCGGTCGCGATCGCATGAGAGGTGAGTCGTGACTCCACAACAGCTGTTCTCGATCGTCAATCTGATCGCCACCGCCGCGTGGATCGCGCTGGTGATCCTTCCCGGACGACGGTGGGTCACTGGGATCATCACGAGCACGGCCGTACCGTTGCTTTTCGCGATTGTCTACGTGGGCATCGTGGCAACGACGTTCGGCCGGACGCCGGGTGGGTTCTCGACGCTGCCCGACGTGGCCACGCTGTTCAGCAATCCGTGGGCGCTGCTGGCGGGATGGATTCACTACCTCGCATTCGATCTGTTGATCGGCACCTGGGAGACGCGAGACGCACGCGAGCATGGCGTGCCGCATCTGTGGCTTGTTCCCTGCCTGGTGTTGACATTCCTGTTTGGTCCGGCCGGATGGTTGCTTTATCGCGGCGTGCGACTGACCAGGTCTTCGCAAATGCGCCAGAGCTTTTCTTCGGTGTCGTGATCTCTGAACTCGCACGGCGCTTCGCGTCGATCGACGTAGAAGCGGCCGGTGATGCCGGCCACGTCTGGCGACGTCGCCAGCCACACCGCCGTGTCGGCGCCTTGCGCGACCGTGCGGCCTGGACGTGCGCGCGCGTGTCGTACCTCAGGTAGGAGATTGCGTGACAGCTCGGTGTCCGGCACCCAGCCAGGTGTCATCGCATTCACCGTGATGCCGCGTGGCTGCAGCCGCCGTGACAGCGCCCAGCTCCACAGCCGATCGCACGCCTTCGATTGCCGATAGGCGAGAAGACCGTCGTACGGCCGTTGCGTGAATTCGAGATCGGCGAGGTCCAGATCGCCGGCAAACGCCGACGCGACCACGATCACGCGTGCCGTGCCATGGCGATTAAAGTGATCGAGCAGTCCACAGGTCACTCGGTGATAGCCGAGCACGTTCGTCGCGAATGTCAGCTCGATGCCATCGGCGCTCTCCCGCCGCTCGTTTTGGACCGTGCCGGCGTTGTTGACCAGCACGTCGAGTGGGGGATGCCGGGCGGCATACGCGGCCGCGAACGCCTCAACGGACTGTCGACTCGAGACATCGACCGGAAGGACGTCCACGTCACCCGCGTTCGCATCAGTCATGATGGCGCGCGCGAGGTCGCGACCCTTGGCGACGTCCCGGCACGCGAGCACCAGGTGAGCGCCGCACTTCCCCAGCTCAATGGCGATCTGCCGGCCGATGCCTGATGTCGGCCCGGTGATCAGTACGCGTTTAGCCGCGATCCAGTCCATGCGTCGAAGAGGTGATTATAGAGGCGTGAACCATCTCATTCGGCGGCGACTCGCCAATCAGCGGCTGTCGCGCTCCTCTTTCCGTACGCCCGCGCAGGTCGTGTCGTGGCTCGGCGCCATGCAGTCGCAGGATTATTCCGGCGCGAAGTGGGCGATCGGTCTCCGTGCCGCGGTGACCGACGAGGACGTGGACCGTGCCTGCGACGAGGGCGCGATCGTTCGTACGCACATCTTGCGGCCGACATGGCACTTCATCGCGCGCGACGACATCCGCTGGATGCTGGCGCTCAGCGGCCCACGGGTAAACGGCCTCTGCGCCCACTACTACCGGACGATGGAGCTCGACGATCGCACGTTCACACGCAGCCGAAACGTGTTCGAGCGAGTGTTGCAGGATGGCAGGTCTCTGACACGTCCCGAGCTCGGCGCCGCGCTTGGCCGCGCCGGCATCACGGCCAGCGGGACACGCCTCGCATTTCTGACGTTGCGTGCCGAGCTCGACGCGGTGATCTGCAACGGGCCGCGCCGCGGGAAGCAATTGACCTATGCGCTGCTCGACGAGCGCGTGCCACCTCGTAGGGCCAGTCCTGTTGGACCGGCCTCGTTCGATCGTGACGCCGCGCTCGCCGAACTCGCGCGGCGCTACTTCACCAGTCATGGACCTGCGACGTTGAAGGATTACGTGTGGTGGTCGGGGCTCACGGTTCGCGACGCCAGGGCGGGAATCGACCTGGCCGGGTCGTCGCTGGTCCGTGACGAGGTCGACGAGTTTACGTACTGGTCGGCTGACCGTCGCACGCCGCGCGCTGGCGCCTCATCGCGCGCCTATCTGCTGCCCAACTATGATGAGTACTTGATTGCCCACAAGGATCGACACCTGGTGATGAGCCGCGGCTCAGACGACGCTGTCACGCGCATCAAAGACCCGTTCGTGCACCACGTGGTCATCGACGGCCGGTTGGCGGGAAGCTGGACCCGAACGGTCAAGAACGGATCGGTCCACGTGAGCTGTGCGATGTACGGACGGCCGACTGCGGAAACGACCGGCGCGATCGACGCGGCCGTTGCCCGACTGGGCCGCTTCATGGCATGTCCGGCTACTTCTTCTTGGGCGGGTCGTAGGTGACTTTGCTGTTCTGATCCTTGAGCACCGCTTCACGGTCGCCCGGGTACCAATATTCCAGGTGACAGGCTTCGCACGCCTTGTCGACCTTGTCGCCAACCTTGAACAGGCCGTCGAGATCGTGCGCCTTCGCGACTTGCACCGCCTCGAGGGCCGCCGCCTTCAGTCCATCAGCGTGCTTGTACCAGAGTGCACGGTCTTTCTCGATCTTGGCTTGTATCTGTTCCGGCGGCAGCTCCGGTTCACCCGGCTGATGCGGCTTGCCTTCCTCCTCGACCGGCACCATTCGACGCGGAATCTTCAGCAGGTTGGTCGATTCGGCGAGCACATAGCCACCGCGCTCCACTTTCAGCCAGTCGTCGTCTGAGAGCGGTTTCGTCTCAGCGATGCCTTTGTGGCTGATGTCGATGACGGCTGCGTCGAAGATCCAATCAGAGGTGGGATCGATGATGTGCTCCATCAACTCCTTGATCGAGAGCGTAGGCGCAAGCGACGAGTCGAGTGACGGCGCGGCGGGTGTCGCGGCGGTGGTCGTCGCCGCGGGCTTGGACGAGCACTGTTGCGAGGCCAGCGCAGCGACGCACACCAGCCCAGCCCAGTCAATCAACCGTCCTCGACTCGTCAGCATGCTTCTCCTCTTGTCGGATCGGCGGTGACTACTGCGCTCCCGACGTCGGCACCGGTGGAATCTTCTCGTTGGGATACCAGTACTGCGAATGGCACCCTTCGCAGGCGCGCTCGATCTGCTCGCCGACTTCGAACAGCTTGTTGGCGTCTTTGGCATCGATGGCCTGGAGCGCTGCGACACCAGCTTCGTGCAGGCCGTGCGCGCGCTTGCGCCACGCGCCGAGGTCCTTGGTGATCAGGACTTCCATCTCCGAGGGTTCGAGCTCGACGCCCGGCGTCTCGGATTTCTCGCCCGGTTTCGCGACATGACGGCCAGGGACCATCAGCAGGTTCGAGGCTTCGGTAAGCGCGATCGCACCATGCCGCACCATGGTCCACTCCTCGTCGCTCGTCGGCGCCTTCTCGACGAGGCCTTTGGTGCTCTGTACCGAAGTCACCGCCTGCCACACCACGTCCGCCGACGGATCGACGACTGACTGCATGATGTCTTTCACCGTCGCGGTCGGGACGTATTCAGGCGGGGGCGGCGCGGCGGACGCCGGCGCAGCGCGAGTCTCTGCTGGGTTCTGACACGCAGCGATCAATATGAGTGAGGCGAGCAGCACGAACAGACTCGCCGTGAACAGCGATCGTACCTTCAGCATGTCTCCACGATAAACGACGGCAGGGATGGCAGTGTCTGAAAACTTGATTAATTCCTCGTCAGAATCAGCCGGGCGGTGAATTCGGCCATAATCGCTCACAGCTGCCTGCCTCGCCGAAGCCTCTGCGAAGGTGGCGCTCGAGCACGGGAGAAGAAGTCGTGAATCTCAGCAGAACACGTGCAATAACCATCGTCGGCGCGGTTGCCGCGCTGGGGCTTCTGGTGGCCGGCGTCAGCGGACAGACACGGCCGATGTGCGATCCCGACAACGGCGGGATCACGCTACCTCCTGGGTTCTGTGCCCTGGTCGTCGCCGACAACCTCGGCGCTGCGCGGCACATGGTCGTGGCGCCGAACGGCGATCTTTATGTCGCGTTGATGACGAGCGGCGGACGGGGCCAACCCCAGACCGGCGGCGGAGCCGTGGCGCTGCGCGATGCGAACGGCGACGGGCGCTTTGAGGTGAAGGAGCAATTCAGCAGCGGCAGCACGACCGGCATCGCGTTGCGCAACGGCTATATCTACCTTGCGCATCCGCAGACGATCGAGCGGATACAGATGACGGCCGGGCAGCTCAAGCCCGCCGGCGCGAGCGAGACGATTGTGGCGGGGCTTCCCAGCGATCGTCAGCACGAGGACAAAGGCATTGCTTTCGACGGCAACGGCGGACTCTATATCAACGTCGGCGCGCCGTCGAACGCCTGTCAGCAGCCGGACCGTCGTCCGGGAGCGAAAGGTGTCGATCCGTGTCCGATCCTCGAAAAGCATGGCGGCATCTGGAAGTTCGACGAGAACAAGATGGGACAGACGCAGGAGCAGGGCACGCGCTTCGCGACTGGCCTGCGGCAGATGCCGGCGATCACCTGGCACGACGGTGCGCTCTACATCGTCATGCACAACCGCGATCAGCTCGACACGTTCTGGCCGATGAACTTCACAGCGAAGGACAACGCCGAGCGTCCGGCTGAAGGTCTGTACCGCGCGATGCAGGGTTCGGACTTCGGCTGGCCGTACTGCTTCTTCGATTACACGACGAAGCAGCTGGTGCTGAATCCCGAGTACGGCGGGGACGGGAAACAGGTTGGGCGTTGCTCGAAGTTCACGTCGCCGGTGGCGGCGTTTCCCGCGCACTGGGCGCCGGTGGATATCAAGTTCTACACGGGCTCGCAATTCCCGGCGAAGTATCGCAACGGCGCGTTCATCGCCTTCCACGGATCGTGGAATCGCGCGCCGCTGCCGCAGGCCGGCTACAACGTGACGTTCCAGCCGTTCTCCGGCGGCAAGCCGGCAGGCCAGTTCGAAGTGTTCGCTGACGGATTCACCGGTAAAACACCGCTGGCGAATCCTGGCGATGCCGTCGCGCGTCCTGACGGTGTCGCGCAGGCGCCCGACGGCTCGCTGTATATCGGCGAGAGCCAGAAGGGCAAGATCTGGCGGGTGATTTACACAGGGAAATAGGGACCGGCCCTACGCGCGGCTATTTGGTTGGGGCGTTGGGGTTCGAGGACCCGGCGAAGAGCCGGCGGCCATCCTGGAACGTGATGCTTGTCGCGTTGGCGGTCGTCGATCCGTTTCGCGCCTGATAGCCGTCAACCACCAGCACGGTGCCCGCGACGAGATCTTCCTTGCGCCATCCTCGCCGGTAGAGCGCATTGGCGCCGCCGGTTTCCCATGCCCACTTCATCACCTTGCCGTCCTTGCCCGTGACGTTGATGTAGATCCACGCGTGCGGGTTGGACCAGCGCATTTCGACGAGCTTGCCGGTCAGCTTGAGGGGCTTGTTCGAGTCGTACTCGGCCGAGAACGAATGATGCGCAGCGGCCGACACGGCCGAGAGTCCGATCAGTGCTGCGAATATGCCCGTGAACCGTACTCGTCCCATTGCTACCTCGTAGAGTTTGCGCGCGACTTGGCGCGTGCCTCGTCTCGCACGTCCTTCAGATGCTGCAGATCCTGATTGTCCTCATGACACGCCACCTCGAGCAGTTCGTCTTTCTGACGGTTCAGCGCGAACGCGATCGTCCACGGCCGCGTGTAGACAAGTGGGTCTGAGACCGTAGCCTGGTAGTTGATGCGGTCGCCGTTGATCGGCGTGAACCGCTCGATTACACGCTGCGCATGGCTCACGATCTCGCCCACCTCGTTCAGCCACGTCTTGCCATTCAGATTCGTGGTCTCGACGACCAGCGTGTCGCCCTCCCACTTGCCAACCGAATCGCCTTGCCAGAGACGCATCTCGTCCGGAAGATGCGGCCGCCCGTCCAGAGGAATGCTGCGCCACGACATGCGCTCGTGAAGGATGACGATGTACCCGGGCGGCTGCAGGATGTGCAGGGGCGCCGGCACATACATCGACCGCGGGATACCGGCAACAAAGCAGTGCGCGGTCGGATCGTCGTACCCACGCTCGGGGAGCTGACGGCTCTTCACCTCCGCCCGCGCCCACGGCTGCATCGGCAGCGTGCCATCCGGTGGATCGACGATGATGCCGCGGCCGCCCGGCGTGAGGAAGTCCTGCTCGTGTTTCCCAAGGCCGTAGTTGCCGCCGCCCCCGTCCGGCATATAGAAGCCGGCAAGATCCGGTTTGCCATCGGCGAGGCGCTTGATCGGCGGTGGTGCCGGCGCGCCTTTCTCGGCTGGCGGGATCGGCAACTCGAACGACTTCGGCGCGCTCATCGCGGTCCAGTCCGCGGGAATATCCACTGGTTTCGCCGACGGCCCGCTCTGAGCGGAGTCGAAGGGGCCGGGATACCACGTCTTCGGATCGCGCTCGAAGTCGCCGCTGGCTTCCTCGAGCTCCGCCTGACACTGATACTCGAGGATACGATCGCGATCCTTGTGCCGGTAGATCGGCATCGCGAACTTCCACGGCTTCGAGAAGACCTTGGGATCCTCGACGGTCGCCTCGTATTGAATCGTGTCCGGATCCGTCATCGTGTATCGCTCCACGACGTGGATCTGATCGCTGTGAAATGTGCCCGTCGTATCGAACCACGTCTTGTCGTTGAGATCCTTCACATCGACGACCAGCGTGTCGCCTTCCCAGCGGCCGCGTGAATCGCCCATCCAGAAGTCGATCCCCTCAGGTCCGGGCACGCCATTGGTGTGAATCGTGCGGTGCACCTGCGACCACTCGAACGTGATCGCAATGTGCTCGGGCGCCTGGTAGATGTGGAAGGGAAACGGCATGTACATGATCCGCGGCACGCCGGGCATGTAGCACTTGCTGAGGGGGTCGTGCTGCGGCTCGCTCGCCAGCTCCATCCGCCGCTTCGCGGCGTCCGGCAGATAGGGGATGGTGCGTCCGTCAACGACACTACGGCCGCCAGGCGTGTTGTGGCGCGCGACGTGATCTTCAAGACCGAAGGCGGCATTGTTTCGCACCTGCCATACACCTTGCAGGTTGGGCTTGCCGTCGGCGGTGCGTGGCAGAGTGCTCGCGGGCTGCGTGCGCGAACAGGCGCCGGCGACGAAAACGAGAATGAAGCAGGCCGCGAGTCTGGCGGCAACACGCAAGGGCATCCCGCAATTGTAAGTTCAGGAATCAGGATTCAGGAATCAGGAATCAGGAGGCCGGACGGATCTGAATCCTGACGCCCGAGTCCCGATTCCTGCGTCGTTACACGTCGTCTCGGCCGATGTTGACGATGAAGTACACCGCGCGCGTCGTCCCGACGTTCTTGGCGTTGTGCATTTCGTTCGACCCGATGACGCCGACGTCGCCAGGGCCGAGCCGGTACGGCTTGCCGTTGATCGTCAGCTCCATCGTGCCCTCGCGGATCAGCATCATCTCTTCACGCAGGTGCTGATGCGGTGGATGGTTGACCTCGCCGGGAGCGATGTCGCTCTGGTGCGATTCCATCTTGAAGCCGGTATGCGTCTTCGCCGTGAACATGCGGCGCTGCTGGTTCTTGCCGTTCGTGGTCACCGGCAACTTGTCGTACACGAACTGCTGGGTCTTCATCACCGGCAGCTTTTCGACGGAATTGTCGGCGGCCGGGGCCGCCGCGGGTTGCTGTGCATCGAGCCTCGTCGCTCCGGCAGCCACGAGCGCCGGAAGCAGGAAGCCCAGGTCTCGGCGTGAGCATTTCATGGTGAGGCTCCTTGTCAGGTCCGGCTGAAGCCGGACACCACATTTACTTTGCGCGGCCTTTGAACCCCTGTGCGATCATCGACAGTTTGTAGATCGTCTTCGCGTTGTTTCGAACACCTTCGGGCGTGATGAATTCTTTGCTATCAGTGCCGAGCGCACCGCTGCCGACGATATAGAGGGTCTTCTTGTCAGGGCCGGCGAACGCGACACTGATCGCATTGCGCGGTGTCGGAATCAGACCGAGATATTTGCCGTCGCGCTCGAAGACCTGCACGCCCGGCTGTGAGGTGACATAAAGACGGCCGGCAGCGTCGATGGCCATGCCGTCGCCATTGCCGCCGGCTTCCAGCCTCGCAAAGTCCCGCCGATTGGTGACGCCGCCATCGGCCTGCACGTCGAACGCGAGAATGCTGACGCCGTTCGTGACGTACAACACACGCTCGTCGGGGCTCAGCATGATCCCGTTGGCGCGAATGTTCTCGCCGAGACTGGTGACGCGGCCAGCGGCGTTGACGTAATACGCACCACCGACCGTGAAGTAGACGCCGCCCTTCTTGTCGACGACGAGATCGTTGAGGCGTCCGAGTGGCTTGCCGTCGAAGCTGTCAGCCAACACCTTTCGCTCGGGCCACAGCACGGCGACGCGGGTTGGCTCGCTGCATTGCGGCGCCTTCCCTCCCGGATCGGTGCACGTACGCTGGACGGTAAGCACGCGGCCTCTGGCGTCGATTGCGATCGCGCCGGTGCCATGCGTGTCTTCGAGGGCGACCGAGACCCTGTCGTTCGGATCGAGCCTGCTGATGCGATTCGGCTGTTCCTGCGCGAACAGCAATCCGCCATCATCGGCGCCAACGATGCCATCGGCGTTGTCGGTACCTTGCCAGGCCAATATCCATCGGCTGTGCGAGGCAACGACGCCACGAATGTCGGAGACGACGACCTCGCGCGCGCCTTGAGGCGGTCCACCCCTCTGAGCGGCAACAGGGGCGATCGAAATCAGGAGCACTCCGACAACGAGGCTGGGCCGGACAAGCATGACGCGCGATTATCGCTCCGGACCGGTCGAAGTCAACGTCATAGGATGTCGCTACACTGGGCGACGCATTGCGTGACGAACAATGCCATAAGCAGGCTGCCAATGCCGAAGCCCGCCACCGACGCGATGGCGCCGGCGACGCGGTGGCGACACAGATCGCCGTTGCCGCGGTCTCGATCCCGCACGTCGTCGGCACGGCGGCACGATTCTGGCTGTTGCGGGGACAAGTAGACCGCCGTCTCCTCGTGCGCTTCGGACTGACGAGTGCCGCCGGCGGATTGACCGGCGCGTTGCTACCTCGCCACAACAGGCGACGAGCTGCTCGCGCTCTGGCCGACGATCGTGTCCGCGACCATCGGTGTCGTCTGTGGCACGCTGTTCGGCCATCGTGTGCTCATGCGGATTCCTGAAGAGAAGTTTCGCCCGACGGTCGGCCTGCTCCTCGCGGTTCTCGGCGCGGCGATGTTGATCATTGGCATCCGCAGCCCGTAAGCGCCCGAGCTAATCGTTCACTCCGCCGACTCCGCTCTCTCCAGGTCGAGCTGCCTATCGACGACCGCGGCTTCCGCCGAAAGGACATAGAGGTTTCAGACGGGAGTCGTGCGTCGAGGCGCGCCGTGATGCGCACTCGTGCGCGGCTCGGCGTCGAGGCCGACACAGACTGCGATGATTGGCAGGACGATCGGTAAATACAGGATAGTCGGCCCGCTCGGACGTGGCGGGGCCGGCATCGTCTACAAGGCGGTGGACGAGACCCTCGGCCGCGACGTCGCTGTGAAGACGTTGAATCCGGATCTCGCCAACACCGAGGTCATGAGCCGCTTCCGCGCCGAAGCGACGATCCTCGCCAAGCTCAATCACCCGCAGATTGCCACGATCTTCGAGTTGTTCCGTGAAGAGAACGATCTCCTCATGGTCATGGAGTTCGTACGCGGTGAAACGCTCGACAAACTGTCCGAGCGGCTTGGTCCGGTCGCGCCGGATCGTGCCGCATATCTCATCGATCAGATTCTGTCGGCGCTCGAGCACGCGCATCGCGCCGGCGTCGTGCATCGAGATATCAAGCCCGCCAACGTGATGGTCACCGATGAGGGCGGGATCAAGATCATGGACTTCGGCATTGCGCGCGTGCTTGGCGCCGAGCAGAAGACCATCGACTTTCGCTTGATGGGCACCCCGGCGTACATGTCGCCCGAGCAGGTGGTAGGCGAAGAAGTGGACGGCCGCAGCGATCTCTATTCGGTGGGCGTCCTCTTCTACCGCCTGCTGGCCGGCGCACTGCCGTTCAGTGCCGACACCGCGTTGGGCATGTTGCAGCGGCAGATTCGCGACAACCCGACGCCAGTCCATGTGCATCGACCGAGCTTGCCGGCCTGGTGCGATCAGATCGTGCAGCGCGCGCTCGCGAAGACGCCCGCGGATCGTTTCCAGTCGGCGGAAGAATTCCGCGATGCGCTGAGTCGCGCGACCGGGCCCCTGCCGGTCTCTGACTACGCCCGGACGTTTGCCGTCGTGGAGGGGCAACACCCGCAAGCGCCCGTGCTCGGGCCCACCGACACGATCGATCTCTCGAGGCAGGCACCGATGACGGCTGCCGTGACCGCGCCAACGCCCGCCGCCTCGGTGCCTCCAGAGGCACACCGGAGCATCGTGTCGATGGCGACGGTTACCGCAGCAGTGATCGTCGGCGTGGCGATCGGATATGCCGCATGGGAGCGCAGCGCGTCGTCGCCGCACCAACCATCTGGGCACGAGCTTGCCAAGGCCACCGTGGCGGCGGAACCGACTGAGCCAGTAGCAACGCTCGTCAACGCGCCTGTGGAAACGACCCCGCCGCGGAGTGCGCCTGCTCCTGTTGCGGCCGCGCCGCCGGTGAAAGCGATCCACGAGACGCCACGAGCAGACGAACGCGAAGCGACGACGGTTCCGGAAGCATCTCTGGTATTCGAGACACGCGCGCTCGTCGGGACCCGCAAGCCCAGGGAGCAGAGCGCGCAATTGGTGCTCGCCGAGGGCAAGATCACGATCATTCCCACGTCCGATCCGAGCACCACGCTCTGCGCCATTCCCTTTCGGCGCGTGATCTCGATCAACGTGTCGAAGAGCCGTGACCCGCTGTGGAACTCACCGCAGGGGCCGGCGCCGGTTGCGCGCGCGGGAGGCACGCTCAGCAAGTTGGGCATCGCCGCCACGCGCGAATGGATCTCGCTGCGCACCAGCACCGACGAACAGTTCGTGGCGATGCGCTTCGATGACGTGATCATCAAACGCGTCCTGCTGGCGCTCGAGGAGCGCACCGGTCATCACGCGCAGCTCGTAGTACTGCCAACCGACGAAGAGAAGAAGAAGTAGCCACTTCTGTAAGCCACGCTCGAAAATCGCGGTCACGCTGCGCCCGACCGCACTCGGCTAGCGCCGCCAGCTCAGCCGGATCTCCGTGCCCGCAAACCACTTCCGGCAATCCACTGTGACCGGCGCAGTCCTTGTAAAAGACCGGGCTATGCGGCTGAAGGTCGGCGCCGGCACCCATACCGGGCGCGTCCGCGCGCTCAACGAGGATGCCTACATGCTGCCGCACACGAATCGGCTGGCCGAAGTCCTGCGCCGATCGAACGAAGTGATCTACGACCAGGCGCAGAAGGACCCGCGCCAGGCCGGAATGGGGGACGACGGCGGTTGGTGCATGGATCCGCCAGCACATCGTCAGCATCGCGCATGTCGGCGACAGCCGCGCGTATCTGTGGCACGGAGATCGGCTCCAGCCGCAGCGAATCTGCGATTGCCTGATTGCCGTTGCCAACGACAACGGCGGCGCGGACAACATCACGGTGGTGGTAGTCGAGGTGACAGGCGGCTGGTGGCGCCGCTTCTCGAACCGTTGGACGCGATCCGCAAAACGACACGTAGTGTCCGGCTTTCCTGCCTTGAGCGAAGTCGAAGGCAGCCGGACATCGAGGGAAGTATGCCGAAGCTAACGCTGCAGTATGAAGGGCGTCTCCTGAAGGAATACTCGGTGGGCGTGGGCCTGACGATCGGGCGCGCGCCGGACAACGCAGTGATCGTCGATAACCCGGCGGTGTCGGGTCATCACGCGCGCGTGTTCTCGGAGAATGGCGCCGTGATTCTCGAGGATCTGAACAGCACGAACGGGACGTTCGTCAACGGCCAGCACACGACGCGTCACGTGCTGCGCAGCGGCGACGTTGTGCAGGTGGGCAAGCACCACCTCGCGTTCCAGCACACGCAGGAATGGGCGGCCGCGCCGCCGCAACTGCCCGCGCTGGGCGATACGGTCTATCTCGACACGAAGCAGCATCGCGCGCTGCTCTCCTCGCTGGACGAGGCACGGGCCCAGGCCCAGACACGACCGGTGCAGAAGGCGCCCATGCCACGCCGCGTTGGCATGTTGCAGGTGATTGCCGGGCGCGCCGAGCAGACCGAATACGATCTCGAGGCGAACACGTCCCTGATCGGAACGTCGGAAGACGCGCTTGTACGATTGCACGGCTGGTTCAAACCCGCTGTGGCTCTGGCCATCGCTCGGAGCAGTGATGGGTACGTCGCCGCGCTGATGGCCGGCCGCACGACGATCAACAACGAGCCGCTCGAGAAGCGGCAGGCGCTGCAGGACGGCGACATCCTCAACGTCAACGGACTGATTCTCGAATTCCGCTGGAAGGACGCCGTCGCCAGCGAATCTGCCGCGTAACAGCCATTCTCCCCATAGCGGGCGGGTGTGTCCGCCGCCTGCCGTCTCCTGTTCGACTATCGCACGTGCATCGTTATTGACAAGCGAGCGACACTAACTGCGCTGACGTGCGTACGCATCAGGATCGGAGTGTCGCCGCATGGCATGGACGAAAAAAGAAGACGAGCAAGTCAAGAGCTTCGAGAAGGTTCGTGAGCAGGAGCTCAAATACATCGTCAAGCGACAGCCGCCCGATGGCGACGGCCAATTGCCCAAAGAGGACGTTGTTGCCCAACGCCTGATTGGGCTCGCGTTCTCGGGTGGCGGCATCCGATCGGCGACGACGAATCTGGGAATTGCGCAGGCGCTCTCGCGGATGGGGATCCTCCGCCTCGTGGACTATCTCAGCACCGTCTCCGGCGGTGGCTACATCGGCGGCTGCCTCATTTCGTTCCTCTCCGTGAATCGCGATCACCAGAAGGACGCCGGTGACGCAAAGCAGTTCAACTTCACGTCGCGCGACGAGCTGAAGTTCGGGACCAACTGGCCGCGGTTTCCGTTCAACGCAGAGCGCAAGACGATCTCGCCGGCACCTGGCAAGGCAGCAGAACCGAGCGACGGCACGAATATCGTCGCTCACCTCCGCACCCACGGTGATTTTCTTGTCGCCAGACGCAGCATCCTGAAGCGCGAGGCGCTGCGCGCCGTCGGCACACTGTTCGGCGGGTTGCTCTATACCGTCGTGATCACCGGGCTTGCTTTGTCGCTCGCCGCGCTGCTCCTGCTCGGTGCGGCGCACGCGTTGTCGTCCGATGTGACGAAGTGGAAGGCACCCGATGAACCGCTGCCCGCGAACAAGTATGAGGTGCAACCGACGCGCGCAGATACCGAGTTGCGCATCACGCGCACCGACACCGGCGGAACGGTACGCGAGATGGCTGATCCTGCGTTCCTGGACAACATCACACATCGCATCGGTCTGATCTGGACCGACATGCTCGACGACATAACTGCGCAGGAGATGGGCGCCGCCTTCGGCGCTGGCGTCCTCGCCTCGCTGGTCGCGCTGGTGATCTTCATCGCCGGCATCAAGGTGTGGAAAGGGCCCGACCGCGGGCAGCCCGGCGAGAGCAAGGAGGACGCCTTCGAGGTTCGCCTGCTGCGAGTGGCGGCGCTTATGGTGTGGCTGGCGGTATTCATCGTGCCGTACGTCAACGCGACGGTCGCCACGACGGCCGGCCGCGGTCGGGCGGCCTGGCTGTTGCAGCCATTCTTCGTCGTCGCTGGCGCCTACGTGTCGGCGTTCCTCGCCTATGGACTGATCATCGCGCTGTTCGGCACGGCGGGACTCCTGTGGTCGCGCAGCGCGCGCTCGTTGTGGGGCAGCTATCTGGCGATCTGCCTCTACGCCCTGATCGTCGCCGTGCTGTTTGCCGTGCTGCCCGCCGCGGCGTATGCCGCACATGCCGTTGGTGTGGCGGGTGTGCTGGCGCCGATCGGATCGTTGGTCATCGGGCGACTGCTGATGAGCCGCTCGGTGACGACGCGCGCCGAGAAGTTCGAACTGTCCAAATCCGCGCTGCACGTCGTCCTCGCGCTCGTCGTCGCTGGCCTGATCCTGTTCACGATGATCGAAGTCGGCGCGTTGGCCATCGACAAACAGTTCGTCGATCCATTGAACGCACCCGCGGCGTTCCTCGGACTGAACCGCTACGCGTTGGCGATCGCGATCGGTGGCGGCGCACTGCTCGTGTTGTCGGTCCTCATCAACCTGAACCGCATCGGGCTGCACTATTTCTATCGCGACCGTATCCTCGAGACCTACCTGCGTTCGGAAGTTGTCAGCAAGCCAGACCTGAGCATGCAGACATTCCTGGACACGATGGAGATGCGTCTCAAAGACGTCCACGGTAATCAGGTCGACAAAGCCGGCACGCCGCTCGACAACGCCACGCACACGCCTGGCAATACCGCACCCTACCTGCTGGTCAGTGCCGCGCTGAACCTCGCCGGCAGTCGCGATCTGACGCGCAAGGATCGCAAGTCGGGATACTTTCTGTTCTCGAAGTACTTCTGCGGATCGAAGCAGACCGGGTATCTCGAGACGCAGAAATACGCCGGCGGCACCACGCAACTGGCGCGCGCGCTGACGGTGTCCGGCGCCGCTGCCGGCACCGGCGTGGGGTATCAGACGTTCTTCGCGCAATCGTTCCTGGCCGCAGTATTCAACATCCGGCTCGGACAGTGGGTTCCGAATCCGAGCCGGAACTCGGGGCAGCGGCTGGCGTTCTGGCCGAACTACATCGTTCGCGAGGTCTTCGGCCTCACCAACGAGTGGTCGCGCCTGGTGAACGTGTCCGATGGCGGCCACACCGGCGACAATGTCGGCATTTATCCGCTGCTCGAGCGGCGCTGTCAGGTGATCATCGCCTGCGACGCCGAAGCGGATCCAGCGATTGCCTTTGGCTCATTCACTGAAGCGCTGCGCCAGGCTTACGTTGATTTCGGCGTCGACGTGGACATCGATCTTTCGATGATCCTGCCCGACCCGACGACCGGACTGAGCAAGGCGCACTGCGCGATCGGCCGCATCCGGTACCCCGAGTGTCCGGGTCGGCCGAATTGGCTGATCTACATGAAGAATTCATTGACCGGCAACGAGCCTGCGCCGGTCCTCAATTACAAGCGCACGTCGCCCGCCTTCCCGCACGAATCGACCGCCGATCAGTTTTTCGATGATTCGCAATTCGAGTCGTACCGGGCGCTGGGCGATCACATCGCTGAGGAGACGCTTGGCCGCTGGATTGTGGAGCCCGAGATTCGCGAAGCGCTGCGTCTGCCCTTCACGGCACCCTACCAGGACGCCGACGCCGCGGAGAAGTGCGCGATGGAATTTCCGCTGTCAGCGAATCGGATGGCATGGGATGCGTGGGACGACCTGCTGATTCATCACTCACCGTTCAAGGCCGCGGATAGCGAGAACTTCAGAGAACTGACGAAGACGTTGACCGAGCTCGAACAGGTCGTCATTCAGAATCCAGGACTCCACGCGTATTACCGCGAGTGCATGCTTTCAGCCGACACCATTGCGTCGCGGGCGGCAGACGTCACACCTATCGATCCAATCAATCTCATCGTGATGCAGATCCAACTGATGGAGGACGCCTACTTCTCATTGCGCCTCGACCAGTACGCCAACGCGCACGACAACCGCGGGTGGATGAACCTGTTTCGTTCGTGGGCGCGATCGAAGACGTTCCAGCAGCACTTCCAGCAGCTGCAGACTGTGTACTCGAACGACTTCGTGACGTTCTACTGTCACTACATCGACAACTGGGGACTCATCGATACGGAGCCGCTGCCTCACGCGTGGGACGTGATGCATGCGACAGAGTCCGGTCTGCACACCGTCGCCTGGGAATGTCGGCGACGAGGCGCTCGCGGCTTCTTCCTGGATCCGGGCAGGCGCGAGGCGCGCGAACCTGACGACACGACGAAGTTCGCGCCGCAGGAACCACAGCCGCTGTCGGGCCAGCGCGGATCGACGCTGGCGACCGAGACACCGCCGCCATCATCGCCGCCTGACTCAAGTAAGCCATGAGCGACCAGCTCTCCGCATCCCGTCGCTGCATGTGATGGTGGCCGCCGCCTTTGCGAAGTGGACACTGCTCGCGCCGATCGGGATCGGTCTCGGCGTCGCCGCGGCGCTGCACCACCGGAAATGGCGGCGCCGGGAGCTGGCGCCGCTGCTACTCGCCGTCGGTATCGTGCTGTTGGGCAGGGTGGCGCGTCACGGCGTCACGCTGCTGCCCGTCGTTGTCGGCCACGAACGGACCCCGTAGAGCGCAGGCTTAACCTGCGCGGACGCCGCTCCGTGTCACTCCGGCCGGAGCGCGTCGATGACGTCCACCCGCGATGCGCGTGCAGCCGGTACGAGCGAGGCGAGGACGGCAGCCACGACCAGAATCGTTGCCGCGGCGAGTATCGGCACGAAGCCCGGGATGCGCACTTCCTCGATGTACGCGCCGACGAATCGCGTCAGCACGTAACCACCGACTGCGCCAGCAACAATGCCGATGCCGGCGATCGCCGCGCCTTCCTTGAGAACGCGCGTCAGCAGCGACATCGGCGCGGACCCGATCGCCAGACGGATCCCGAACTCGCGCGTCCGCGCACTGACCGAGAATGCCAGCACGCCGGCGACGCCAACGATTGCAATGGTTAGCGCCACCCCGGCGAAGCCACCGAAGACGAGCGCATTCAGGCGGTTCGGAGCCAGCACTTCGGCGCGTACGTCTTCCAGCGTCGCCGCCTGCTCGACGGGCTGATCGGCCGACAGCTCCCGGATGATGCGTGTAACAGGCGTGACCAGTGCGTACGGATCGCTGCGCGCGTGCACGAAGAGGCGGCCGCCACCAATCTCCTGGCTGAATGGGTGATAAATGGTCATCGCCGGTCCGGGCACGACGTTCTCATCGTCGACATCGGCGACGATGCCGACGATGCGCCGGCCCTCGGTGGTGACATTGATGAACTTCAGCACTGGATCGGTCCACACCAGGCGGCGATTCAACGCGTCGCGATCGGAGAACATCCGGCGCGCGATGCTCTCACTGATGATCACGACCTTTTCAGAATCGCGACGGTCGGCATCGGTGAAGTCGCGGCCGGCGATGAGCGGTACGCCAACCGAGGCGAAAAAACCCGAGGACACGCTGCGGAATCGGCCACGCGGATCTTCTTCGCCGTCAGCCTTCGTGTAGCCCTCGACCGAGAACTGAAACCCCGGACCGAACGTGCCTGATTCACGCCACGGGATCAGCGTGCCGACGGCAACGCGCTCGACGCCAGGCAATTCGGTGATGCGCCGCATCACCTCCTGATAGAACGCGGTGACCTGATCTGGCGTCCGTCCGTACGACATGACCGGCACGTGCAGGGCCAGCACGTTGCGGAGGTCGAACCCGCTTTGCGTCGCCTGTAGCGTCAGCAGTGCCGTCAGGAGCGCGCCGGCGCCGGCGAGCAGCATGAACGACGCCGCGATCTGCGCTACCGCAAACGCGCGCAGCCGCCGATTCGTGCCCGTCGTCAGTCGTGCGCTTCCGTTGGAGAGGCCGAAGCCGTTCGCCGCTTCGGAGGACGGGAGGCGCGGCACGAACGCGAGCAACACCGACGCGGCGATTGCCAGTCCGACACCTACCCAGAGCAGGCTCGCATCCACGGTGACGTCCAACGCGCGCACCGAGAAACGCGATGCGTAGCGCGCCAGAAGTGCCACCATCGGTCGTGCGACGATAACGCCAAGCACTGCGCCCGCGCCGCACAGCAGAAGGCTTTCGGCCAGCAGCGTGCGCCGCAATTCCCACGGTTGTGCGCCAAGCGCCGCCCGCACCGCCAGCTCGCCTTCGCGGCGCACCGATCGCGCCAGGATCAAATTCGCGACGTTCGAGCACGCGATCACGAACACCAACGCCGATGCGGCGAGCAGAACGAGAAGCACCGTCCGCGCCGGCGACACGATCTGGTCGCGCAGCGTCACGGCATCGATGCGGTAATCGGCCTTCGGCGAGTAGACCTCCGGATGTTCCTTGACCATCGCGCTGTGTGCAGCGCGAAGATCGGCGCGCGCGGTCTCGAGATCCGTGCCGGGCGCGAGCCGGCCGAACAGCTCGGTCATCCTGTGCACCCGGCCGGTCACCATCGTCGCTGACAGATGGTGCGGGCTGGTCACGATGTTGGCGATGATTTCTGTCTGGGACGGATACGGCACCGACGGCTCGAGTACGCCGATGATGGTCGCGGTTCGCGTATCGAGGCGGACAGTCTTGCCAATGACTGACGGATCGCTCTTCAGCGACGTCGTCCAGAACCGGTGCGTCAGTACCGCGGCGCCAGCCGCGTTCGGACCATCGTCGCCCGAGTTCAGCAGACGGCCGAGCACAGGCCGAAGGCCCATGACATCGAAGTACGAACCGCCGACAACGCCGGCACTGACCACCCGCGGTTCCCCGAGGCCCACCATCGTGAAGCCGACGGTCGAGAAGTCGCCGAACGCGGTCAGCGTGTTGACGCGGGCACGCAGGTCGTCGATTTCAGGGACGGAGAACGTCGTGTTGGTGGTTGTGAGTCCAGGTGCGCTCTGCCGGATGTAGATCAGCCGGTCCTCGTCGCGGTTGACGAGTGGCCGCAGCAGGACGCCGCGAACGACGCTGAAGATCGCCGCATTCGCCCCGATGCCGATGGCGAGGGTCAGGACGACGGTCACCGCGAGACCCTTGGCGCGGAGCAGGGATCGCAGAGCAAACCGTAAGTCAGAGAACAGAGTCATGGCGCCTCCGTAGGACGCATATACCCTTTAGTCGAATGAGCGAGGCCCAGATCGACAAGGCCGTCACCCGGCTGCCATGTGACGGCCCGCAGTCCCGCCAAAGCGCCGAAGGCGCGGCGGCGGACATTTCAGCATGCCTTCCGAGCCCGGCCGTGGCAAGGACATTATCCCCACCAAAACTGCCATCGGTCCCGACCGACCATCGGGATACGCGACAATGAGCCATGAAATTGACTCAACTCGTACTCGACGAGCTCGAACGCGAAGCAGAACTGTCGCGCCGCGCGCTCGAGGTCGTACCGGCTGGCAAGGCTGAGTGGAAACCGCACGACCGTTCGATGATTTTCGGCTATCTTGCGGACATGGTGGCCAACATCCCGAACTGGGTCGCGATGATCGTCACGAAGCCGGAGCTCGACGTCGCGCCGCCCGGGGGTCCGCAGCAGAAACGCGAGCCGTTGAATGACAGCGCCGCCTTCGTTGCCGCCCTCGACAAATCGATGTCCGCCGCACGATCCGCGCTCCAGCAGACGACCGACGACCATCTGATGACGGGCTGGCGACTGCTCGCCGGCGGTAAGCCGGTCATGGAAACGTCGCGATACATCATGATTCGCGACACCATCAATCACTGGGTCCACCACCGAGGTCAGATGACCGTCTACCTGCGATTGTTGGGCGCCAAGGTCCCAGCCCTGTACGGCCCCTCCGCCGACGATCAGCGCTTCTAGGGTCAGGAATCGGAGGTCAAGGCAATCGAGGCCGGAACGCGAATCGCTCTCCACGCCGGTAGCCCGCATGCGATCGCCGCCACCGCGAGCAGCAGCCCGACTACGCTCACGTGGGTAGCCGGGTCGAGCGGCGACACGCCAAACAACAGCGAGGTGAGTGCCGTGCTCGCGGCCAGAGCGGCGATCATGCCGATACCGATCCCAAAACCGGCAAGTGTCATCCCTTCGCGCAGCACGAGTCGGAGAATGGAAGCGCGCCCGGCGCCGAGTGCCGATCGGATCCCGATCTCGCGTGTACGCTCCGTCACGCTGCCGGACAGCACGCCATAAATACCGATGGCTGCAAGAAGGAGTGCGACGATGGCAAAGGCCTCGAATGCAATGAGCCCGAACCGTCGTTCCGCGGCCGACGCGTCGAGCCGCTGGCTCATGGTCGCGATCCGCAGGATCGGCTGATCCGCATCCACGGTGCGGACGGCCTGTCGAACGGCGGCGGTCAGCGCGGCAGGATCCTGCGAGGTGCGAACTACGAGCCATCGCGCGCGGTCCGCAAAGCGCCATTGCGCTGCGGCGACGTAAACGGCGTCAGCGTTCTCGGCGGCCAGTGACACCTGTGTGACGTCGCTGACAACTCCTACGACGGTGAACCACGGGCCGGAGTCAGGACCGATGTGCATACGCTGACCGATCGGGTCTTTGCCGGGCAGGCGGCGTCGTGCGAGCGACTCGCTGATCACCACCGACAGCGGATTACCAGCGACATCGCTGGCGTCGAGTAGACGGCCACGGCGCAGTGGGATGCCCATCGCCCGGAAGTAGTCACCGCTAATCCCATACCGAAACACGCTGCGATCCTCGTTTGGCCTTTGCGTTGGGCTCGACTCGAAGTGTGCCCCCCACACGTCCAGATCTCCCGTCAGAGGAAGCTGATTGACGAACCCTGCCATCGACACGCCAGGCACGCTGCGCACGGCGTCAAGCGCTGCGTCGAAGAAACGATGCGTCGGCTCGGAGGTGGCGAATCGCGCCCCTGACGTCTGAACCTGCATCGTGAGGGTCTGGGCTGCATTGAACCCTGTGGGCACTGAAAACAGCTGTTGCAGGCTCCGCAGCAATAAGCCGGCGCCCGTTGCCAGCACAAGGGCCAGAGCCACTTCCGCGACGACGAGCGTGCGGCGCGCGGCGTGATGGGTAGTCACTCGAACGGCCGCGAGCTGCACACGGGACGACAGGTCGGGTCGTGATGCACGGCGCGACGGCAAGACGCCAACAGCCAGACCGATGATGGTGGCCAGGCCGAACGCGAACAGGAACGCCGTACCGTCCACCGAGATAGCGCTGAGACGGGGCAATTCGGGTGGCGCGAGTGCCACGAGGACGTCAGTCGCAGTCCGTGCCACCAGCAGGCCCAGTGCTCCGCCACAGAGGGCCAGCAGCAGGCTCTCCGTGACGAGCTGTCTGGTCAGGCGGATTCGAGATGCGCCCAGCGCCGCTCGCAACGCGAACTCGGCACGTCGCTCCAGTCCTCGCGCGAGCAGCAGATGCGTGACATTGACACAGGCGATCACCAACAGCAGAACGACCGCACCAAGGACGGCCAGCAGTACGGGCCGCACGCCGCGCGTGACTTCGCTCTGAAGCGCGTTCGCGATGAATCCGCCGCGAAGCGAAGCCCAATCGGGGCGCGGCAGTTGTTCGAGCGGCGATTTGGCGATCGTCGCGAGCTCGCGCCTGGCCTCGTCCATTCCCACGCCGTGGTTGAGACGCCCGATGAGACGCAAGTGATGGCCCCATTCGCGGCCCTGGGCAGACGGCAATGTCGTGTCGTACTTGAGGGTCGTCCACACCGTCGCGGACGGGTTGACGACGTTGTCGAAGCGCGAGGGCATGACGCCGATGACGGTGAACGCTCGGCCGTCCAGTAGGATTTGCCTGCCGACCACGCCGCGGTTGCCGCCGAACCGGCGTCGCCAGAGCTCGTCACTGATGATGGCCACCTGCGGACCATTCAGCGCATCGTCGGCGTCCTGGAACGTGCGTCCGAGCGCGGGCCTGGTGCCGAGGACGTCGAAGTAGTCGGCGGTGACGCGCTGCCCATCGAGGCGCTCAGCCTCGTCACTGGCCGTCAGCGTCGGCTGCCAGGGGCGCATGACGGCCATCGCGTCGAAGGTTCTGCTGCGTTCTGTCAGTTCTCGAAACGTCCCGAAGGTCACGTCAGCGCGCGCGCCGTCCTGCGTCACGTCCCAGATCATGACCAGCCGATCGGCACCAGGGTAGGGAAGCGGTTGGAAGAGGATCGGATTCACGGCGCTGAAGATCGCCGTGCTCGCCCCGATGCCGAGTGCGAGCGTGAGCCCGCCAGTGGCCGTGAAGGCCGGTCGACGTCCGAGTTGGCGGAGGCCGAAGCGAATGTCGGCGAACAGAGTGTCGATCGTGTGTTCCCAGCCGTGACTGCGCACCTGCTCCGCGACAGCAGTGACGCTGCCGATCTCGCGCCGCGCCGCACGACGCGCCTCCTCACGAGTGAGGCCTCGCGTTTCCAGGTCGGCAGCGAGCTGTTCGAGATAATGCTCGACTTCATCCATGGCCTCGCGATTGACGGTCTCGCGGCGCGTCAGCGCGCGCAGACCTCGGGTGAGTTGTCTCCACAGCGCCATCTCACGCCTCCGTCTTTAGAATGCGGGCCACGGCATTTGCCCGGCGCGTCCAGTTCGCGGTCTGCGCGTCGAGCTGCTTACGCCCTGCTCGCGTCAACGTGTAGTACCGGGCCCGACGTGAGTTGGCCGTCTGCCGCCATTCAGCCTCGAGCCAGCCGGCACGCTCGAGGCGGGTGAGCGCGGTCAACAAGGACCCGGGATTGACCCGGAACACGCCCTTCGAGATCTGCTCGACACGCCGCGCGATACCAAACCCGTGAAGCGGCTCCAGACTCAGCGTCTTCAGGATCAGCATGTCGAGCGTGCCCTGAATCACATCAGTATTGGGGGTGTCCATGGCCGTCTCCAGGAGCCCACTCTAACGACCGCTCATCTTGATTGTCAAGATGTGATGCTCAAGCCGAGCGGCGCGGCCGACATCGGCCCGCGCCGGCGCTCGCCTCACAGCTGACAGGAGCCGCTTACAATGCCCTCATGGCCGCACGCGAGTGCTACCACTGCAAGCAGTGGGTCGAGGAGGGCGACGCGCACGACTGCTGGACGACGACGGAGGCAGCGCTCACCGCCGATCTCTCGGAGGATCTCCGGGACGCGTGGGAGCGATTGCGCGAGACGGCCGCCGAATTCGGCGATCAACGGATCTACGCCTCGCACAACTCGGTGATGTTTTCACGCAAGTCCTGCTACTTCTTCGTGCGGCCCAAAAAAAGCTTTCTGGAAGTCTGCGTGTTTCTCGGCCGCCCGTTGAAGGCGCCGCAGGTGCGGCGCAGCGACGCCTCGTCCAAATCGAAGTTCGCCAACATCATTCAGCTGCGGCACCGCGACGAAGTGGAAGCGCCGATCACCGACTGGCTGCGCGAAGCGTATGAGCACTCGGACTCGCTCGCCACTCGTCGAGGCGGGTCTTTGGCCCCGCCCAAGAAATCGACGCGTAGAGGCGCGTCTTCCGCCTTCGCCGACGCTATGGCGGATCGCCGTCGCTCGAAGAGCGGAGGCCGGTCAGACGCGCCTAAGAAAGCGAAGCGGTCAACGACGACGACGCGCCCGCCCCGGGCGAAGCGTGCGAAACGTAATTGAGTAGCGTAGGTCGGCGACCGGCGGAATGCTGTGCTCGTACCCATTGCGCGCTTCACCCGTCATCAGATACCCCGAACGTGGATTCAACACGATCTCGTGCGTCGTCTTGCGGCGTCCGGCCGTGGCATCGATCGCTCCGGGCGAGAGGTACGGCCGGAATCGCATCCGGGACGGCGAGACCAGCGAAATGCCCGCGACGATGTCGTATTGCGGTGCGTCGCGATGCCACCCGATGGGCGAGCCGGCGCGATATTCGTTGATGAGCGCCATCGCGAACGCGTCCGGTGCCACGCCCGCCCACTCCGCGGCGCGGTCGATCAACGGGCGCAGGAAATCGGGTATCGGCGGAGCCGGCGCGTCGCCGCGGTCGTACGACGCCCCGAAAAAGGCGACGCGGCGCTTCGCGACGACACCGCGCAATTCGAAGTTCGAGAACTCGACGCCGGCGATGTGCGTCGCGAGGGAGCTCTCCTCCGCGGCACTGATGAAGTCTTCGCGATAGTGGAAACCGTCTGGAGTGTCCGGGGCGAAGAGTGACATTCCGCCCGGAGTGTTCCGGAGCGCGCGACAAATCGCAAGCCGGTCAGTTCGCGGTGGGTGTCCTTGGGATCAGAGCCATCTTGCGGAACTCGAGCCGGTTGTTGCCATACGCGAACGAAACGACTGCACACAGCAACAGGGGGCAAGCAAACGTGCGGCTCATAGCGCCAGTCTAGACGTTCATGACCGCGTAATGTTCGAAGGTGATTGATGTCGGCGTGGTCCCTTGTTTCCGCACGATCACTTTGAGTGTTGGTGATCGATGGCCGGCATAGAAAGGTGTATTGGGCTGACCGGCGCTCAGTGCGCTGGTCGTCAGGCAGAGGTCCTGAATCAGGCCGGCATCGATCAGCGACGTCGCGACGGTTCGGCCGCCGACGACCGAGAGGCGCGTGAGCCCGTGATCGCGGCGGAGTCGTCCAAACGCATCGGCGAGATCATCGTCGGCCAGGGGTACAACAGTGATCCAGGGCCGTTCGGTGACAGCCTGCTCACAATTGCGCAGCCCGTCCGGTGCGATTATCAGGAACACCGGCACCTCGGGAACGTTGAACAGCAGCGATTGCTCGACGTTGAGGCGGCCGCGACGTGATACGACGACTTGTGCCGGATGACGCGGCAGGCCGAGCTCGCGTCTGAGCGCGACGATCTCGGGATGCCATACCGAGAAGAACACCTTCTTCCCAACGGTCGCCGCTCCGGCGAGCACGCCATCGGCCGCGACGCGTGACAGGCCTTCGTAGATCAAATGGAAATCGACCGGGCCGCCGCCGAGCGTCGCGGGATCGGGCACGACGGTGTTGCCGTCGCGCGATTGCACGAACACGACCGAGAGTGCAGGCAGATGGGGCGCGGGATCTAACAGAGAGAAGCCCCCGTCGAAGTGCCGTCGTGTCCAGACGTTGCCGATTGGCCGCACCTGGTATTCGCTCGAGCGGTCTTCGATCGTGACGAGCGGCGGGATGACGGCTCGCTCCGCCCCTTGTGTCTTCTTCTCCGCGAACGCTTGAAAGTTCACGCTATCGAATGGCACCTTGATAGTAGGCAGGCAAGTCCTTCTTCGTGTCGCGCAGGATCTCGATGATCGCTTGTCGGTCGGCCCGCGACAACGCCTGCTGATAGCGCGCGTCGCGTTCTTCTCCCGACAGCACCGCCCAGAGGCGTTTGTAGATCGGATCTTTTGCGCGTGGCGGCAGCGCGTCGAACGCCGGCGAATAAATCAGATAGCTGCACGGATACTTCATGACGCGCCGGTTCAAATCAAGCTCATAGAGCGATCGGCCCAGACCATCCTGCGGTCCGCTTGCGGCGAACCGCTCGGCGAATCCCGATTGGCCGCGAACACGATCGGTGAGTGGCGCTTCGTCCACAAACAGCAAGTGATCGACGACCTCGCTCGCCACGCCGTTCATCATGAGCGCAATCCGTTCCTCTTCTCCAGGAGCGGCGCTGTACGGCGGATGCAGCGCGGGATCGGCCACACGCGCCTGCCATCCGGCCCGCGTCAGAAGATTGGTCATTCCGATCTGATGCGTAAATACCAGGTGCGCGACGATGTCGCTCGACAGCGTGCGATAGCCGTCAGTGTCAAAGAGGCCGTCCACAGACGCGAGCTCGCGACTGGCTCGAGCATCGAGTGCCGCCGCTTCGTTGCCCATGTGCTTCGTTGTGCCTGCATTGCCGGTGACGAACCAGCCTCCGAAGCGCCGCTCGAGGGAGTCAGTCTGATCGACGAAACGTGGCAGGCTGAATCTCTGTGCCGGATCCGGCCGTGTCGTGCTGAACATCAGAAATCCTGGGACACCCAACGTGTCGCCCGCCATGTGACAGCCGAGACAAATGAACGCCCGCTTGAAGCGCGGCGGTTCCGACGTTTCAGCGCGTTGATCGAGCGTATAGAACACGATGCCGGACTGTTGGTCGTGCGCCGCTATCTCCAGGAGATCCCCGCCGCGCACCCAGCCGAGTGCGACCCGGTCGTTGAAGAAGATCGCACGAGGGTTCTGTTCGTTGATCTGTTTGCCCTGCAGACTCGCCCGCGAGAAGACGAGCAGCTGCGAATCAACGGGAATGTGCAGCGCCTCGATCGCCGAACGCAGATAGCCGGCGCGTCCCTCGAAGGTGAGGCGAAGGGCACCCGCCTGAAGCTGACGGTTCACATCTTCGACGAGGTTGTTGACCGGCGCCGTGGCGTAGTTGATCGCCGGATCGTCAGTTGAGCCCCGGAACGCACCGGCGCGCTGCGCATCGATCGGCGATGACACCACGGCAACGGCGAACGCCCCGACTCCAAGAGCGAGAACAGTTCTGGCACGCATCGGGCTGCCCGATCCTACAATCGATGTCACGTCCGGCTAACCACCTTCGCCAAGGCTACGGTGGTCCGCCGTAGCTTCACCCGAAGGCGGAAGCCGGACACTACGTTATGTTCTTCACGCATCTCGAGTGCTCCCGTCGATGCGGCGCGCCCCTCCTCGATCCGCGCCAGCGCCATCATCTCTGCCGGTGCGGGGCTCCGCTACTTGCCCGCTACGACCTCGACGCCGCCCGCGGCTGGTCGCGGGCCAGCTTGAAGGATCGCACGCCCGACATGTGGCGGTACCGCGAGCTGATGCCGCTCCTGCCTGGTGAAGACCCCGTATCACTCGGCGAAGGTTTTACGCCGCTGATGCACGCGACGCGGCTGGGAGCGACGCTCGGTCTGAACAGGCTGTACGTCAAAGACGAGTCGCTCAACCCGACGAACTCGTTCAAGGCACGCGGACAGGCGGCCGCCATTACGCGGGCGCGAGCGCTCGGTGTTACCACCGTGTCTGTGCCCTCCGCCGGGAATGCCGGCAATGCGATGGCGGCCTATGCTGCAAAGGCAGGACTTGCGGCGAAGGTGTTTCTGCCGCGCGACGTGAAGACGCCGTTTATTCGCGAGTGCCGCTTGTACGGCGCTGATGTGACGCTGGTCGACGGCGTGATCACGGACGCAGCCCGTGCGGCGTCGGAAGCGGGATCGTCACTCGGCTGGTACGACGTCTCGACGCTCAAAGAGCCGTATCGCATCGAGGGTAAGAAGACGATGGCGTACGAGCTCGCTGAGCAGATGGAGTGGCAGTGGCCCGATTGGATCGTGTATCCGACCGGCGGCGGTACTGGCATGGTGGGGATGTGGAAGGCCTTCGACGAGATCGAACATCTCGGATGGGTACCGCGCGGCCGACGGCCGCGCATGGTCTCGGTCCAGGCCACAGGCTGCGCGCCGATCGTCCGCGCATTCGAACATGGCACTGAACACGCGGTCCCGTGGGAGAGCCCGTCCACCGTCGCCGATGGGCTTCGCGTCCCAAGAGCCATCGGCGATTTCCTGATCCTGCGCGCGGTGCGCGACAGCGGCGGCACGGCCATCGCGGTTCCGGATGCGGCGATGATCGATGGCATGCTGGAGCTCGGGAGCGCTGAAGGAATCAGCGCGGCGCCCGAAGGCGGAGCGGCGCTGGCGGCCATTCGATCGCTCGTGGCTGACGGCGCGATTCGTCCGAACGACCGAGTTGTTCTGTTCAACACCGGCGGCGCGCTCAAGTATCTCGACGCGCTGCCGTCGGCGTAGTGTCCGGCTTTAACCGGACCTTGAAACCTCGCAGTACAACCCCGGCGCCGATGACAGCGAGGAGAATCCATAGCTCGGTCGAACTCCGTGTGGCGAGCAGCCAGACCGAGAACGCTGCGCCAGCGATCGCGATTGCCGTGCTCCCCGGCAGCCGAAATGCGGGTGCCGGCTCGCCGCGCCGCTTCAGGGCGAGCAACGCGGCGCACGTTGACGCGAAGACGGTCAGGCGTGCGATGGCGGCAAAGATCGCGGCCTGTGCGAACGAGCTGTACAAGCCCATGGCGAGCGCCACAAACGCATTGGCAACGATCGCCACGTGTGGTGTCCGAAAGACAGGATGGACGCGGCGCAGGGCTGCTGGAAGTTCGCCATGCGTCGCCATCGAGTACAGCACGCGGGGCATCATCAGCGTGAAGCCAGTCAGCCATCCGTACACAGACACGATGACGGCGGCCGTCCCGATCGTGCCGCCAATGCCGCCCAGCACCTCGCGCAACGCTGAAGCCACTGGCGTCGTCGAGCGAGCTGCGTGCGGGAGTACGCCGACGATGACCAGCTGCAACAGGCAGTAGATCAGCGTCACGATGATCCCGGCCGCGATGAGCGCCGGCCCAGTGTCCTTTCGCGGATTGCGTGTCTCGCTGGCAGCGATCACCATCGATTCGAACCCCCCATAGGCGAACACCAGCAGCAGGACGGCTTCACGCCATTCTGGTTGTGCGACGACCTGCGAAGTGAGTACGCGGGCGCTCAGTTGCGGCAGACCTGCGACAACGAGCAGCACCAGTGGAAGAAGCTTCGCCACGGTGAACACGTTCGTCGTCCATGCCGCGACGCGGATGCCGGTGACGTTAATGGCCGTTGCGATCGTCATGGCAGCGGTCATCGTGAGAACGCGACCGGTGGGTGTGCCCATCGCTGGCGCGAGCAGGCCCAGGTAGACGATGAGGATGTTGAGCGCCGCGGCGCAGGCGAGAAGGCGCGAGACGAGAAGGAGCCAGCCGACCTGAAATCCCACGGTCGGTCCGAATGCCTCGCGCGCGTAGAGATAGGGCCCTCCGGCCTGGTCGAATCGGCTGCCGACCTCGGCAAAACACAGGAGCACCAGGAAGACGCATGCGCCAGCGACGACTACCGCTAGCGGGCTCCACGCACCGGTGAGCGCCGCGACGGCCGACGGCAGTCCGAAGATGCCGCTGCCGATCACGCCGTTGATGATGGCGGCCGTGAGACTCACGCGGCCCATCACGCGAATCAGCGAGGGTGGAGGCGCGTGCTCGACGCTGCTCACCATGCGGGCGATATAGTTTCAGCGTTACATGACGGTTGTGAAGCCCAAAAAGCGTCCGCTGAAAACGCTGGAGCGGGTGCTCTCGAAGGCCGGCATCGGATCTCGCGTCGAGGCGCGCAGCTGGATTCACGCCGGGCGGGTGAAGGTGAACGGGGCGCTGATTCGGAATCCCGATCACTGGGTGGACATGAAGCGCGACCGGGTCCAGTTCGACGGCAAGCCGCTCACCGCACGCGAGCGGATCTATCTGCTGCTTTACAAACCCACGGGTTACCTGACCACCTATAAGGACCCGCAAGGACGCCCGACGGTGTACGACCTCATCGCCGATGTCGGCACATTTCTCTCGCCGGTGGGCCGGCTCGATCTCGACACCTCTGGTCTGCTGTTGATGACCAACGACAACCAACTCGCCGAGCTCGTCACCAATCCGCAGTCGCACGTGGCGAAGACCTATCTCGTCAAGGCGTCCATACTGCTCAGCGATGCGCAGCTCGATCAGTTGCGCGATGGCATCGAGCTGACCGACGGTGTTACACGGCCGGCCGTCGTGTCTCGCGTGCGCGACTCGGCCAAGTACACGCACTTCGAGATCACGCTGACTGAAGGGCGCAATCGCCAGGTACGCCGCATGGTCGAAGTGCTGGGCGCCCGCGTGCTCAAGTTAGTGCGCGTGCGAGTGGGGAAAATCGGAATTGGCACGTTGCCGATCGGCAAGTGGCGATTGCTCACCCGATCTGAAGTCGCCTCGCTCATGGGTGAAGAGGCGACCCGTTCGGCGATGAACCGCCGCCATAGCTGACGTTCATCGGGCACGATTCTCGCTTCGCACCGCCTTCGGAAATGAATCCCGGAGCGTGAATTCACATCTTCCTCCCCCGAGGATCCCACCGTTGGTGGAAGTCGGTGCTCGGCTCATCGATGGAACAGCCTCGCGCGGCTCAAACCCATCGATCGATCCGGCCGCAGGTACGCAAGGAAACCGCACGCAGTCCGTCCGCGCGAAATAGCGCTCCGGGCACTGGAGGGTGTAATGGCCAAAGTGATTGGCATCGATCTGGGCACCACGAATTCAGTCGTCGCGGTCATGGAAGGCGGCGACCCGGTCGTGATTCCCAACCAAGAGGGCAGCCGCGTCACGCCGTCAGTCGTCGCCTTCACGAAAGACGGCGAGATCCTCGTCGGGCAAGTAGCCAAGCGGCAGGCCGTTACCAATCCCGAGAACACCGTCTTCTCGATCAAGCGCTTCATGGGACGTCGCCACGACGAGGTGCTCGAGGAGATCAAGCTGGTGCCGTACAGGGTCGTCAAGGCGGCGAACGGTGACGCGCGCATCGAGATCCGAGGCAAGGAGTACTCACCCCCGGAGATCTCCGCGATGATTCTCCGCAAGCTGAAGGAGGCGGCGGAGTCCCATCTTGGCCGTACCGTGACCCAGGCGGTCATCACCGTTCCCGCCTATTTCAACGACAGCCAGCGCCAGGCGACCAAAGACGCGGGCAAGATCGCCGGCCTCGACGTGCTGCGCATCATCAACGAGCCGACCGCGGCGTCGC
>DAINQP010000046.1:0-30138 GCA_036742665.1 Vicinamibacterales bacterium
GTGAGTGTGCCCTCGAGCTGGTCGAAGGCGACGCGCGCCTGTAATGGAGTCACCGCCTCAATCAAGTCCGCGACGGCTTCCGCCTGAACGAGATCCATCTTGCCGTTGACGAATGCGCGCAAGGTGAATTCGCCCGGCCTTGCGAGCCTGGCTCCGGCCTCGATCGCACTTTTGAGTACTTGTTGCAGGATGACGGGGCTGCCATGAGTGCTGATCTCAACGACGTGCTCGCCGGTATACGAGTGTGGCGCAGGAAACCATGTCGCGATGACCTCGTCCACCGGCCGTTGCGAATCGCTCTCTGACGAGCGCACGCGAGTGAACGTGGCATGGCGCGGCCGTAACGCTCCCTCGCGGATCAGGATCCGCCCGGCCACCTCGCGTGCGTCACCGCCGCTGATGCGTACGACGCCGAGGCTTCCCCGGCCGGCCGGGGTCGCGATTGCGACGATAGTGTCGTCGGGAGAAAACATGCCGCTCGCTGGCTCGGGGCGGGATCGCCCCGCGGACGCTCGACCGGTCAGCGCCGGGTCGAGATGATGACCGTCTTCATGAACGCATCGCCGATGCTCTCGGAGCTGACCGAGGGATCTTCGGCGATCGCCAGGTGCACAATGCGACGCTCGTACGGATTGAGCGGACCCATCTCTTGCGGCGCGCCGCTGCTGCGTGCCTTTTCCGCGATGAACTTCGCCATCTGGCGAATCTCAGCGTCCTTGTCTCTGCGGAAACCATTGCAATCGACGACGATGCGGTTGTCGTCTCCTAACTGTCGGCGAAATGTTGTCGCGACGAGATGCTGCAGCGCCTGCAGGCCTTCGCCCCCGCGACGGATAAGCGGACCACCGTCTTCGCCCTCGAGGTTGATCCGCGTGGCCTCCGGCGTCTCTTCAATCGTGGCCTTCAGCTGAACGCCCATCGCGTCGATTACGCTCTGGACAAACGTCGCGATTTGAGTGGTCAGGGTGTCGTTCACGCTGCGCTTCTCTCGATTCGGGTTCACGATCCGTGCGACGAGATTCTAGTTCTTGTTCTCTGCTCCCGCCGTGCGGCCCGACCCGGCGTTCTTGATGCGTCGCTCCGCGGGCGGTCTGACGGTCGCGACGGCCGGAGGCCTGATCCACCAGTTGGTGAAGTACTGCTGGCCAATGGCGAACAGGTTGCCGACGAACCAGTACAGCACCAGGCCACTGGGCGCCGCGAGGAACATGACGCCAAACATCAGCGGCATCATCATCATGATGCGCTGCTGCGCCGGATCCGCTGTTGACGGCGTCATCTTCTGCTGCCAGAACATCGTCACTGCCATGAGCACCGGCGTGATGTAGAAGGGATCGCGTTCGGAGAGATCTGTAATCCACCAACCGAAATGCGCGCCGCGCAGCTCGATCGCTTGTGACAGCAACGAGTAGAACGCGAACAGCACGGGAAGCGTGAGCAGCATGGGAATGCATCCGCTCGCGGGGTTGACGCCCTTCTCCTTGTAAAGGCCCATGATCTCGGTCTGCATTTTCTGCCGGCCGGGATCCGTCATCTTGAGACCTGAGTAGCGATCCTGGATCGCTTTCAACTGCGGCTGCAGTGCCTGCATCTTCCGCATCGACACGAGGCTCTTGTGTCGCAGTGGGAAGATCGCGAGATTGATGATGATCGTCAGGGCGATGATCGACCAGCCATAGTTGCCGAGAAATCCGTAGACCCACTTGAGAGACGTCAGCAAAGGGACCGCGAGAAAGCGGAAAGTGCCGAACGAGATCGCCCATACAAGCTGCTGATCAACCGACCGGAGAACATCGAACTGCTTGGGACCGACGAAGAAACGCACATCCTTCGGCGGTTGCGGAAAGCGGATGGATTGCGCGAGTAGTTGTCGCTGCGTGTTGTTCGGACCTGGCAGCGTGACGGGCTTATATTCCAGCCGTGCCTTGCCGGGCCTTACCGCTGCCGCGAGGAAGTAGTGATCGTCGACACCAGCAAATCGAAAATCGCCCTCGTGCACGGGTTGCTCGGCAACTTTCGACGCGTTGACCCGCTCGACGTCGCCGTCCACTTCGTAGATGGCCTGCGGCGGTTGAACGTAGTTGCCCGTGAAGAAACTGCCGCCACCTGCCCTCGCACCGGCGTCGCCGAGACCGGGGCCCCATGCAATCGCCGGGTTGAGCGTCTGGTCGCCGCTCACGACGTCGCTCGAGAACGCGACGACGTAATTCTTGGGATCGAATCGGAAGTCCTTGCGAACGCGCAGGCCCGCATCGTTCGCGAACTCGAAAGACACCGTCGCCGCCTGCTTCGTCGCGTTAACCCGACCACCTGAGTCTCCGGATACACGGAAGAGCGCCGTGTTCAACCGCCGCGTTGTCGCCGTATCATCAACCACGAGCGAAAATGGCGTGGGTTGATCGGCTGGCACGTTTGACGGTACGAGATCGACCGGCTTTCCTGCGGCATCGCGATAGTCCTTCAGACGCCAGTGCAGGACTCGACCACCGCGGTTGGTGAGCACGACCTCGGATGTCGTGGTCTCCACGACGATCACGCGTTCTGCGGAATCGGAAATCTGCGCCGCGGGCTCTTGCTCGGCCGGCGGTTGCTCGACGACTGTGGGTGTCGCCTGGGGGGCGGTTTGCGCCGGCCGTTCCTTTGGCTCGACGACATCAATCTCGGGCTTCTGCTTCGGGACAAACAGCGCCTGATAGCCGTACAGCACGGCGAACGACAGCAAAATGGCGACGAAAACCCTGCGTTCCATGTGGTGGATCTACGAGCGCGGGACGGGATCGTACCCGTGCCCTCCGAACGGCCTACAACGAATCAACCTGACGATGCCGAGCCAGACTCCGCGACGAACGCCGTGAAGCTTCACGGCCTCCGCCATGTAATCTGCGCAAGACGGCTGGAACCGGCATGCCCCAGTAAACAATGGCGAAATAAGTATTTTATAGCTTTTTAGCAGGCCGAGAACGATTCGGACGGCGAGCGGACCGCGCTCCGGCTGGCTGCCCTCGATGGCGTCGGTCAAGGGCGTGTGCATAGTCGGTCTCGAGATTGGTAAAGGATGCATCAAGCATTTCCCGGCGCGGGACGATGATGACGTCCAGCCCGGTCGTGATCTTATGACGCCTGAAGATCTCCCGAGCGAGCCGCTTGGCGCGATTTCGCTCGACCGCAGCACCGAACTTGCGGCTGGCTGCGATCCCCAACCGTGACACCGGGCCGCCGTTGGCGGCAACGAAAAGGACCATGAAACGCGCAGGAATTCGCACGCCTGTCGAGTACGCGCGCTCGAAATCGATTCGGCGGCGAACTCGCTCGGCTGGCGTCAACCCGAGCGGTTGAACCACGACTACTGCTCGTCGGAGACCGTCAGACGCTTCCGCCCTTTGGCGCGCCGGCGCTTGAGTACGATGCGCCCGTTCTTGGTGGCCATGCGGACTCTGAAACCATGGGTCTTCTTACGACGCCGAGTATTCGGCTGAAATGTGCGCTTGCCCTTCATGCTCGCCTATATGCAGAGAGTTGCTGTCGCTGAAGCTGGACGAAACCCCAATACTAACTGTCGCTCATGCGGAGTGTCAAAGGATTCAGGCTCGATGCGAACTCTGTGCTACAGTCGCGGGTTCATCGGTCTGAGGCTATGGCGAAGGCGGTTCGGTTCCTCCCCCAAGATTTCCACAACTGTGGAAAACATTGTGGAAAACGTAGGCCTTCACCTGAGCTCCTGAAATTTCGCCTGTTTTTCGAGCGTTTTTTGCGTATTGCGTCTCGAAACAGCCGTGTTTCCGAGCGTTCTTTGGCTATCAGACCGCCGCAACTGGCGGCGCTGGTCGTGCCTTTCGATAGGCGAAAGTGTCCTTCGCCATCCTGTATCGAGCTGACGTCATGGAAGCAACAATCTGGGATCAAGTCCTGGCTCGAATCGAGACCAAAGTTAACCGACACAGCTTTTACACGTGGTTCCGGCCAACCACGCTGTTGTCAGACGGCGGTGGCGCGCTCACCATCCGGGTTCCCAACCCACTTTTCAAGGATTGGCTCACCAAGCACTACTCAGTGGTGCTGACAGAGGCCCTTACCGAAGTGCGCCGGCCGGGCGCTGGTCTGATCTTCGTGGCGGAAGGCTCTGCCCCTCCACCGACGGCGGACGACGTTCCCGCTGAGGCCGAATCGTTGCCGGTTGATGCGCCGGCTGTCGCATCCGCCGGCCTGAATCCCAGGTACACGTTCGACACGTTTATCGTCGGATCCTCGAATCAATTTGCGCACGCGGCCTGTCGCGCGGTCGCTGAGGCTCCGTCGCGTTCGTACAACCCGCTGTTCATCTACGGAGGGGTGGGGCTCGGGAAGACGCATCTGATGCATGCCGTCGGGCATTACGTTTTGCAACACGATCCGACATTGAAGCTCACCTACATCTCGTCCGAGCGCTTCATGAACGAGATGATCAACGCGGTCCGCTACGACCGCATCCTGGACTTCCGCGAGCGTTATCGCAGCGTGGACGTCCTTCTGGTAGACGACATCCAGTTCGTCTCCGGCAAGGAAGGCACCCAGACCGAGTTCTTTCACACGTTCAATGCGCTCTACGACTCTCAAAAGCAGATCGTGCTGAGCAGCGATCGACCACCGCACGAAATTCCCGCGCTCGAAGAACGACTACGATCGCGATTCGAATGGGGACTGACGGCCGACATTCAATCGCCTGACCTCGAAACAAAAGTCGCCATTCTCAAGAGAAAAGCTGAGGCCGAGGCAGTGCCGCTGCCGGACAACGTCGCGATCTACATTGCCGGCCGCATCAAATCAAACATCCGCGAGCTTGAAGGCTCCCTGATTCGACTCATTGCCTATGCGTCGCTGACGGGGCGTGAAATCACCCTCGATCTGACGCGTGAAGTGCTCAAGCACGTGCTCGAACAAGACGACAAGGCAATCACCATCGAGAGCATTCAGAAGTTCGTTGCCGACTATCACCAGTTGAAGACGACGGAACTGAAGTCGCGGAACAACTCCAAATCGGTAGCGATGCCGCGTCAGATTGCAATGTATCTGTGCAAAACACTCACACAGGCATCGCTTCCGGAGATCGGAAAGAGCTTTGGGGGAAAGCACCACTCCACGGTGATTCACTCGATCAAAAAGGTTGAGGAGCTCCGTAAGAACGATGGAGATTTCAACAAGCTGATCAGTAGTTTTCTGGAGTCATTTCGGTGAATTCATCGGCGTCCACAGATGCACCTCTGCGGCGGCTGTGGACAGCGGGTCGGGTCGTGGATCCACACAGGATCCCCGCCGATCGCGCGCGTCGTTCGCACAAATTTATCCACAGCGTAAGTTATTGAATGTCAATAATTAGCCGCGGTCTGATGAGTTTTACGCGGCACCTATTCTTCTGTATAATTCTTTATCTCTTCTGATCACTTCAATGGAGTAGATCCACGACTCCACGGTCGGGTTCGTTAACGCAGGCACGCCCGCTCTGCTTCGAGGTCACCACAAGCCTATGGAACTCGTTGTCCGCAAGACTGAGTTTCTGCGAGAACTACAACTCTTCCAGGGCATCGTTGAGCGGAAGAACACGATCCCGATCCTCGCGAACGTGTTGATCGAGGCTAACGGCGATGAAGTGCGCATGCTCGCCACGGATCTCGAAGTGGCTCTTCGAAGCCGTTGCCATGCCGCCGTCGCGAAGGGCGGTTCGCTCACGCTGCCGGCGAAGAAGTTATATGAGATCGTGAAAGCGTTGCCGGAAACGGACGTCCGGATCGAAGAGGATCGGAACGGCGTCAAGGTCGCAGCCGATCGCTTCGACTCACGTATGCAGACGCTGCCGCGTGAAGACTTTCCAATCCTTCCGGACGCAAGCGGGTCGGCGCGCGCGACGCTGCCGCGAGCAGCCGTGAAGGAGATGGTCGCGAAAACGCAGTATGCGATCACTGGTGAGGACACGCGGTATTTCCTCAATGGCGCGAAGTTCGTGTTGAAGCCGCAGAGCCTCACACTTGTCGCTACCGACGGCCATCGCCTGGCGCTCGTCGAAGTAAAGCACGAAACGGGTGTCTCGCAGGACGTCGGCGTGATTCTCCCGAAGAAGACCCTGCTCGAACTGGGCAAGCTCCTCGCCGAGGGCGAGGGCGATATTCAGTTTGAGAGTGGAGAGAACCACCTGTTCTTCGAAGTGGCTGGACGGATCTTGATCTCTCGTATGATCGACGGGCAGTTTCCCGCGTACGAGCGGGTGATCCCGAAGGGGAACGACAAGACCATTGAATTCGATCGCGAACGGCTGACCAGCGCGGTCAAGCGTGTGGCGCTGCTGTCCAACGAGCGGTCTCGTGCGGTGAAGTTCGAGATCGACACGGGCAAAGTCGAAGTGACATCCAGCAGTTCGGAGTTTGGTGAAGCGCATGAACAACTGCCGGTCGAGTATGCAGGTCCTGCACTGAGCATCTCGTTCAATGCGCAGTACGTGCTCGATTTCCTTAACGTCGTGGAGACCGATATCGTCTCACTGTCGTTGAAGGACGAGGTCAGCCAGGCGGTGATGAAGCCCGTAGGCGCCGAAGGCTACGACTACACCTACGTCATCATGCCGATGAGGATTTGATCGGCGCCTGCCCGACTCAACACTGTTAAGGACACGCGTGGAACATCCGGAACAGCAGCACGCCGAAGAAGCCGACGCGCTCCTGACAGGCGCGACGCCTGCGCAGGCAGAGACCAACGGAAACAGCTCGGTCGACGATTACGGCGCCGACAAAATCAAGGTACTCGAAGGCCTCGAGGCCGTACGGAAGCGGCCGGCGATGTACATCGGGTCTACCGGCGCACCGGGACTCCATCATCTCGTCTACGAGGTCGTGGACAACTCGATCGACGAGGCGTTGGCCGGCTTCTGCGATCAGGTCAACGTCACGATCCACATCGACAACTCGGTGACCGTCGTCGATAACGGCCGCGGGATTCCTGTCGATTCCATGCCGGACGGTCGATCGGCCGCCGAAGTCGTGTTGACCGTGCTGCATGCAGGCGGCAAGTTTGAAAACGCGGCTTACAAGGTCTCTGGTGGTCTGCACGGCGTCGGTGTCTCAGTGGTCAATGCGCTGTCCGAGCGACTCGATCTCGAGATCTGGCGCAACGGCCACGTCTATCAACAAAGCTTCGAGCGCGGCACGCCAACTGGCGCGCTGGAAGTGACCGGCACCACCCAGAAGCGCGGCACAAAGGTCACGTTCAAACCCGACGCGCAGATTTTCGAGAGCACCGAATACAGCTTCGACACGCTCGCCCAGCGCCTGCGTGAGCTGGCCTTCCTCAACGGCGGCATCGTCATCACAATTGACGACGAGCGCGATGGGAAATCGCACAAGTTTCAGTACGACGGTGGCATCGTGTCGTTCGTCGAGCACCTGAACAAGAACAAGACGAACGTCAACGACAAGCCGATCTTCATGCGCGGCACCAAGGACGGCATCGACGCTGAAATCGCGCTTCAATGGAACGACAGCTACACCGAACTGGTGTTCACCTTCGCCAACAACATCAACACGCACGAAGGTGGAACGCATCTCTCCGGCTTCCGCTCCGCGCTGACACGCACCATCAACGCCTACGCCGCGAAGAGCGCCATGGCGAAGGACCTGAAGGACGCCAGCATCAGCGGTGACGACATTCGCGAGGGACTGACCGGCGTCGTCAGCGTCAAGATCCCCCAGCCGCAGTTCGAAGGCCAGACCAAGACCAAGCTCGGGAACACCGAGGTCAAGGGCATCGTTGAAGCGATCGTCAACGACAAGCTCGGACAATTCCTCGAAGAGAACCCTGCCGTCGCGAAGCGGATCATTGGCAAGGCCGTGGATGCGGCACGTGCCCGCGAGGCCGCTCGGAAGGCGCGCGATCTCGTTCGGCGCAAAGGCGCGCTCGACGGCAGCAGCCTTCCCGGTAAGCTCGCCGACTGTCAGGAGCGCGACCCGGCGCAGAGCGAGATCTACATCGTCGAGGGCGAGTCTGCAGGCGGCTCCGCCAAACAAGGCCGCGACCGTCGCTTCCAGGCGATCCTGCCGATCAAGGGCAAGATTCTCAACGTCGAAAAGGCCCGCTTCGACAAGATGCTCAGCAGCGACGAGATCAAGACGATGATCGCCGCGCTTGGTACCGGGATCGGCAGCGAGGATTTCGATGCCGACAAGGTCCGGTATCACCGGATCATCATCATGACTGACGCCGACGTCGACGGATCGCACATTCGTACGCTGCTGCTGACGTTTTTTTACCGGCAGATGCCGCAGCTCATCGATCGCGGGTACATCTACATCGCGCAACCGCCGCTGTTCCGCGCGAAGCGCGGCCGGACCGAGACGTACATCAAGAACGAACAAGATCTCGACGTGTTCCTGCTTCGCCGCGCCGTCGAGTCCCGAGTGGTGAAGCTCGCCGACGGCACTGAGATGTTCGGTGAAACGCTCGAGCGGCAGCTGCAGCGAGCTGAGGCCTACCGCAAACTGTTGCAGCAGGTCACGCGCCGCGGTCACCCACCAGCGATTGTCTCCACGCTTCTCGAGTTCGATGCGCGCGATAAGTCCTTCTTCGAGCAGCGCGACCGGCTCGACGTCATCGCCGCTCGCATGACGACTCCGACACGGACGGTGACCGTGGCCCGCGACGACGAGCACAACGTGTTTGCGTTGCACGTCGAGGACCGATCACCTGGCTATCCGCGTCGATACGAGATCGGCGTGGACTTCATCACGTCAGGTGAGTACCGGCTGCTCGCCTCGGCGTATCGCGAGATCCAGGACATCAAGTTCCCGGTGGTCGCGACGACCAGCGACGCACAGCGAGAGGAGGAGCCCGAGGAAGCAGAGCCGGCACCCACCGAAGGTGGCGAAGCCGCTGCGGCGGCAACGCCAGTGGCAACGGCGACGACACGGTCGCGCAAGGAACCCGACACGACGCTCCATAACGTGGACGAGTTCGTGGAATTCTTTGTGGCCGCAGGACGTAAAGGCATCGCTGTGAATCGCTACAAGGGTCTCGGTGAGATGAACCCGGACACGCTATGGACCACGACGATGGATCCGGAGCACCGCACGCTGCTGCAGGTCCGCGCCGAGGACCATGCCGAGGCGGACCAGATGTTCACCACCCTGATGGGCGATCAGGTCGAGCCGCGCCGCAAGTTCATCGAAGATAACGCGCTCGACGTCAGAAACCTCGACGTGTAGCCCCGGCGCCTGCCTCGTGTCAGGCCGCCGCCCAGATTCATGACCACACCGACCGCAAACCGCATCCCGATCAACATCGAAGACGAGATGAAGCGCTCGTACATGGATTACGCCATGAGCGTAATCATTGGCCGGGCGCTGCCTGACATCCGGGACGGCCTGAAGCCCGCCCATCGCCGTGTGCTGTACGGCATGAAGGACATGGGCCTGTCGGCGACGCGCGGGTATCGCAAGTGCGCCAAAATCGTTGGCGAGGTGATGGGCAACTATCACCCGCACGGCGACGCCTCGATCTACGACACGCTCGTCCGGCTCGCGCAGGACTTCAACATGCGCGCGCCGCTGGTGGACGGTCAGGGCAACTTCGGATCGGTCGATGGCGACCCGCCGGCGGCCATGCGGTATACCGAGGCCAGGCTGGACGCGCTCGGCGACGAAATGATGACGGACCTGGACAAGGACACCGTCGACTTCGTCCCGAACTACGACGAGACGACCACCGAGCCTACCGTGCTGCCGTCGCCGTTCCCGAATCTCCTGGTGAACGGTTCTGCCGGTATCGCCGTCGGCATGGCGACGAACATCCCGCCCCACAACATGCGCGAGGTGATCGACGCCGTTATCTGGCTGATCGACACTGCGCAGGCCCAGGACAAGCCGACGCTTCCTGAAAAACAGCGCAAGCTCCTCGAACTCGTGCCCGGCCCCGACTTCCCCACTGCCGGCTACATCGTCGGGCGTCACGGGATTCAACAGGCATATCTCACCGGCCGCGGCGCCGTCATCATGCGCGCGAAGGCAGAGATCGAAGTCGCAAAGAAAGGCGATCGGTCGTCGATCGTCATTTCGGCGATTCCGTATCAGGTCAACAAAAAGCGGCTCATCGAGCACATCGCCGAACTCGTCCAGGCGAAGACGATCGAAGGCATCTCAGACATCCGCGACGAATCCGATCGCGATGGCATGCGCATCGTCATCGACCTGAAGCGCGGCGAGATGGGCGATGTCATCCTCAATAACCTGTACAAGCATACGCAGCTGCAGACGACGTTCGGCATCATCATGCTGGCGATCGTCGGCGGCCGGCCGAAGGTGCTGTCGCTACTCGAGCTGATCGAGAACTTCATCGACTTCCGTCGCGACGTCGTGCGGCGGCGCACCGAATTCGAACTGCGCAAGGCTGAGGCGCGTCGGCACATTCTCGAAGGCTTGAAGATTGCGCTCGATCACCTTGATGCGGTGATTGCGCTGATTCGCGGGTCACGGAATCCGCCCGAGGCGCGCGACGGGTTGATCGCGCAGTTCGGCCTCACGCAGATCCAGGCGCAAGCGATCCTCGACATGCAGTTGCAGCGGCTGACCGGTCTCGAGCGGGAAAAGATCCTCGCCGAGCTGGCGGATTTGCTGAAGCTGATCGAGCGCCTCATGGCTATTCTTGGCAGCGATCGGCTCGTGATGCAGATCGTCGTGGACGAGCTCCGCGCTATTCAACAGAAGTACAGCGACCCGCGCCGCACCGAGATCCTCGCTGAAGAAGGTGAGTTCCGCGTCGAGGACCTGATCGCCGAAGAAGACATGGCGATCACCGTCAGCAATACCGGTTACATCAAGCGGACCGCGATCACCAACTACCGGAATCAGCGCCGCGGTGGCAAGGGACGCATCGGCATGCGCACGCGCGAGGAGGATTTCGTCAGCCACCTCTTTGTCGCGTCGACGCACGCCTACATCATGATCTTCTCGGACCGCGGCCGTGCGTACTGGCTGAAGGTTCACCATATTCCCGACGTCGGACCAGACGGTCGCGGTAAGGCGATCGCCAACCTGGTCTCGATGGAGGCCGGCGAACGGATCGCCGCACTCCTGGCGGTGAAGGAGTTCGAAGAGAACAAGCACATCGTCATGGGCACGCGCCGCGGTGTCATCAAGAAGACCGAGCTGAGCGCCTTCAGCAACCCACGCGCGGGCGGTATCATCGCGATGGGTGTTGAGGAAGGTGATTCGGTGATCGCCGTCAGCATCTCCGACGGCAACAGCGAGATCTTCATCGGCACACAGGACGGCATGGCGATCCGGTTCCCGGAGAGCGACGTCCGGTCCATGGGCCGCAACGCCTACGGCGTTCGTGGCATCTCACTACGTGACAACGACGAAGTGGTCGCGATGGAGGTGCTGACGTCAGGCGGGACCATCCTGTCCGTGACGGAACGCGGCTACGGGAAGCGGACGGAGCTCGATGAGTACCGCGTGCAGTCTCGCGGCGGCGTCGGCATCATCAATATCCAGACGAGTGAGCGGAACGGCAGGGTGATCGGCGTTGCTCAGGTGACGGGAGAAGACGAGCTGATGTTGATCACACAGCAAGGCAAGATCCTGCGCATGGCGTCGACCAACATCCGCAGCATCGGCCGCGCCACTCAGGGTGTGCGCCTGATCGAAATCGAAGGCGAAGATCGCGCCGTGTCGATCGCGCGTCTGGCCGAGAAGGATGACGAACGCCTCGAGGAGAAGGGCGAAGAGCCATTGGACGAGAAGGGCGAGGAATAATGCGCCGGGCTCTGGTGCTGAGCGTCAGCTCAGCCCTATGCGCCCTCGCGTCATTGGCCTGCAGTGCGTCTCCTGAAGAGCAGATACTCCTCAGGTTTTTCGTTGCCGCGCCCACGCTCGATAGCATCGTCATCCGCAAGTACGCCACCATCGGCTTCAATCCTCGAGCCGACGGCATTGTCCAGACCTTCACCGTAACAGCCGTGGGTGCCGAACGTCAGGATCAAAAGGACGTCACGATAAACGCGATCGTGCTGCAGCCGGATGGGATCACGTCACGGCGAACGATGGTCGCGACCTTCGGCAAGGTTGAAGGACGGTGGCTGATTACAGGCCTGCGGCAAACTCCAGCTTCGCGAATTTCGCGCGAAGCGTCTTCTGTCCCACAGAACTGAAACGGACCACCAGCTTGGTGTCGTCGCTGAGCGGTTCCACCGCGACGATCGTGCCGAGACCGAACTGCGCATGGCGGACCTTCAGGCCCGGCCTGAGGCCGTCCGGCAGGGACTGGTTTTCGCTTGCGTAGTCGTAGGAGGGTTGCTCTTCACGCGCTCGCCCGCCACGGTGCGGTCCTCCCCGCCCGTACGAACCCATTCGGAAATTCGAGAACGACGGCTGCGGGTTGACGAACGACGACGGAATCTCTTCGAGCAGCTCCGCGGGAACTTCGTCGATGAAGCGCGACGGGTCCGTGGACTGGTAGTCGCCGAATACGCGGCGACGAGCGGCCGATGTGAGCACCAAACGCCGCTGTGCGCGCGTGATGCCGACGTAGCACAGACGCCGCTCCTCCTCGAGGTCGGCTTCATCGTCGCTGGCGCGCGAGTGAGGAAAGAGTCCCTCCTCCAGTCCCGTGATGACGACCAGAGGAAACTCCAGGCCCTTCGCGCTGTGCATTGTCATCATCAGGACGCGCGCCGTCTGAGCGCCCGCTTCCTCGTCTGCGTCCGAGAGGAGTGACAGCTGGTCAACGAATCCTGCAAGGGATGGTTCCGGGTGTCGCGTCTCGTACTCGCGTGCGGCCGAGACCAATTCCATCAGGTTCTCGATCCGGCCCTCAGCCTCTTCGCTGCGCTCTTCTCTGAGGTCCTGCAGATAGCCGCTTTGATCAAGAACCTTTCCCAGGGCGATGGACACGCTCTCCTGGGCGGCCATCGCGGTCAGGCCGGTTATCAAGTCACGAAACGCCGTGAGCGACGCGACCGCGCGAGGTGCGAGTAAGCGGCGTTCGACGGCGTGAAGAAGCTTTGCCCACAGCGATGTCCCGGCAACCGGTGTCGGCCTCAGGCCGGCGAGCAGCGGAGAATCCGAATCGTTGTCGAGCGGAATCTCTATGGCGTCGAGAGACTCCATGACACCCTTGCCGACTCCGCGCGCCGGCACGTTGATGACGCGGCGCATACTGACATCGTCCTGGGGACTCAGAATCAGTTTGAGGTACGCCAGCGCGTCCTTGACTTCCTTGCGCTCGTAGAATCGGACACCGCCGATGATCTTGTACGCCGTGCCGCTGCGGCGGAGCGCGTCTTCAATCGTTCGCGACTGCGAGTTCGTTCGATACAGGATAGCGACCGAACTTTGATGGTCGTCGTGGAGCGCGGCCCTTGCGGTACGCGATACGAATTCGGCCTCGTCGAGATCGTCACCGGCGCGGTAGTAGCGAATCCGCGCGCCGCCGGCAACGTCGGTGTAGAGGCGCTTCTCCTTGCGGTTCCGGTTCTGAGAGATGACGGCTGTCGCGGCGTCGAGAATGACCTGCGTCGAGCGGTAATTCCGTTCCAGCTTGACGATCCGCGCTTCCGGGAAATCGTGCTCGAAATCGAGAATATTCCGGAGATCGGCGCCGCGCCACTTGTAGATGGACTGATCGGGGTCGCCCACGACGCACAGGTTGCGATGCGCGGCGGCAAGCCGCTGGATCAACAGGTACTGCGGCCGGTTGGTGTCCTGATACTCGTCCACCATCAGGTAGCGGAACTTCTTGCTGTACCGCTCGCGGACCTGTTCCGACTGCTCAAAGAGCTCGACCGTCTTGAGAAGCAGATCGTCGAAGTCGAGTGCGTTAGCGTCTTTGAGCGCCTTCGTATACAGCTCGTAGATTTTGGCGATCTGCTGCTCGCGAGGATTCCAGGTGGCGTCGCTGAACACCGCCGGACCTTCCATGCGGTTCTTCGCGTGGCTGATTCGGGACAACGCGGCGCGAGGCTGCGTGACGCCATCGTCGATGCCGAGCGATTTGAGCGCCTGTTTGACGACGGTGAGCTGGTCGGTCGAATCGTAGATGACGAAGTCGCGCGACAAGCCGATGTGTGGCGCCTCGCGGCGCAGCAGCCGAGCGCACAGCGCGTGAAACGTCGAAACCCACATCTGGCGGCAGTCGACGCCGAGCAGCGCTTCAACGCGCGACCGCATCTCTTCCGCGGCTTTGTTGGTGAAAGTAACGGCCAGGATCCGGTCGGGCTCCGACAGACGCTCGCTGACGAGATAAGCGATACGGTGCGCGATGACGCGCGTTTTTCCCGAGCCCGCTCCGGCGAGGATCAGCAGGGGGCCGTCAGTGTTGACAACGGCGGCCTGCTGTTCGGGATTGAGCGAGGAAAGGAGATCCACTCCCTCCTATTCTACCGTGACGCTCTTCGCGAGATTTCTCGGCTGATCGACGTCGCAGCCACGTGACACCGCGATGTGGTACGCGAGCAGTTGAAGCGGAATCGTCATCACGATTGGTGTCAGCAGCGGCGTGGTCCGCGGCATGGGCAGAATCACGTGATTGGTCGAGTCGAGCACGCCGGCCATCCGGTCGTCGCCGGCCGTCGTGATGGCGATCACCGATGCCCCCCGCGCCTTCGCTTCCTGCACGTTACCGATCATCTTCTCGAATACATGATCGTCGGGCGCAATGGCGACGACCGGCATCCGATCGTCGATCAGCGCGATCGGTCCGTGCTTCATTTCGCCTGCAGGATACCCCTCAGCGTGAATGTAGGAGATTTCCTTCAGCTTCAGCGCGCCTTCCAGGGCGATCGGGTAGTTGATGCCGCGACCCAGGAACAGGAAGTCGGTGCGATTGTGGAACCGTTCGGCGACTCTCTCGATCGGCGCCGACGCCTTGATCGCGTGCTCGATGATCTGGGGTATGTGCAGAAGATCTTCGATGTGCTGCCGCATTTCGTCTGCCGGCAACGTCGCGCGCACCTGCGCCATGTGCAGCGCGAGCAGCTGCAGTGCGACGAGCTGTGACGTGAACGCCTTCGTGGACGCGACGCCAATCTCAGGGCCAGCGTGCGTGTAGATTGTGCCCTCAGCTTCGCGCGTCGCCATGCTGCCGACGACGTTGCAGATCGCGATGCTGCGGGCACCCTTGCGTTTCGCCTCGCGCAGGGCGGCCAGCGTGTCCGCCGTCTCGCCGGACTGGGTGATGACGATGGCGAGCTCGTTCGAGCTGATGATCGGATTGCGATAGCGATACTCGGATCCGTAGTCCACTTCGACCGGTACGTGAGCGAGCGCTTCGATCAAATACTTGCCCACCAGCGCCGCGTGCCACGAGGTGCCGCAGGCGATGATCGTCACCTTCTCGAGAGCGCGAAACGCCTCGTCCGGGACGTTGAGGTCCTCGAGGAAGATCTGACCGCGGTCGATCGAGACGCGACCGAGGACCGTGTCTCGAGCGGCCGTCGGTTGCTCGAAGATCTCTTTGAGCATGAAATGCCGATGACCGCCTTTCTCTGCGGCAATCGGATCCCATAACACACGTTGGGTCGTCTTTGAGACCGCGCGCCCCGAATAGTCGGTGAATTCGACACCTGAGCGCGTGATGACGGCCATCTCCTCGTCGCCGAGAAACACCACGTCGCGTGTGTGGCTCAGAATCGCGGGGATGTCCGAAGCGACAAAAAACTCCTTGTCGCCGAGGCCGACGACGATCGGCGGCCCATTGCGGACAGCGACGATCTTCTCGGGGTCTTCGACCGACACGAGCACGATCGCGAACATGCCGCGCATCAATTTCAGTGCGCGGCGGACGGCCTGCTCCAGCCCGTCGTCGCGCATCTCGCGCTCGACCAGGTGGGCGACAATCTCGGTGTCCGTTTCGGTCTTGAACTGGTGCCCCTGCTTCTGCAGTTCCTGCTTGAGTTCGAGGTAGTTCTCGATGATGCCGTTGTGCACCACCACGATGCGGCCGGTGCAGTCCCGATGAGGGTGCGCGTTCTCTTCAGTGGGACGGCCGTGCGTGGCCCATCGCGTGTGGCCGACGCCGTAGAGTCCGTCAACCGGGTCCTCGCGAATCGCGAGTTCGAGGTTGGCCAGCTTCCCGGCGGAACGACGAAGAGCAATGCCCTCCGGACTCACCAGCGCGACGCCGGCGGAGTCATAGCCGCGGTATTCCATGCGGCGCAGTCCATCCAGCAACACAGGCACAACCGGCTTCGACCCGATATATCCGATGATTCCGCACATATTCAGAACCCCACGATTTTTCCGAGCTAACTTTTGCCCGGACTTCCCTTTCGACGCTTGACCCACCCCTCGACGTTGTTCTGTCGGCCACGAGCAATTCCCAGCGCTCCAGCCGGGACGTCGGTAACGATCGACGATCCCGCTCCCACGTATGCGCCTTTGCCAACGGTCACCGGCGCCACCAACTGTGAGTCGCTCCCGATGAACGCGCCGTCCTCGATCACGGTCCGATGCTTGTTGACGCCGTCATAGTTGCAGGTAATCGTTCCTGCCCCGACATTCACGTCAGCGCCCACTGTCGCATCACCGAGATAGGACAAATGATTGGCCTTGGATCTGGGCCCCAGGTTGGTGTTCTTCAACTCGACAAAGTTGCCGACTTTGGCCTTTTCACCAACTGTGGTGCCCGGACGCAGATGCGCGAACGGACCAAGCGCCGCACCGGTTGCAACTTGTGCGCCGGATATCAGGCAAAAGCTGTTGATGGTGACGCGGTCGCCGATCTCGGAGTTGGAAATGCGCACGTAGGCCTGAATTTCACAGGCTGCCCCTATTCGCGTCCGCCCTTCGATGACCACTCCTGGATGGAGCACGGTGTCTGCGGCGATTTCCGCCTCAGGATCCACATACGTTGTGGCCGGATCGATAAAGGTCACGCCGGCAGCCATCAATTCTTCATTCTTCTTCTGTCTCACGAGTCTGCTCACTTCCGCCAATTCTGAGCGGCTGTTAATGCCCCGTATTTCCTGAGCGTTTTCTATAAGAAGCGCTTCCACCGGCAGCTTTCGGCGGCGGTAGATCGCGATGAGATCGGTCAAATAGAACTCGCCCTGAGCGTTCTGAGACGCGATGCTGCGGAGGGCGTCGAATAGCGGCGCCAAGTCGAAGGCGTAAATGCCGCTGTTGATCTCCTTGATCTGGCGCTGCGTGGGTGAGGCGTCCCGCTCCTCCACGATCCGCGATATGTGGCCCTGCGTCCGAACAATACGGCCGTAACCGTAGGGCCGGTCGACTGTGGCCGTCACCACGGTCGCTGCGGCGCCGGAGCCACGGTGCGTTTCGAGGAGACGCTTTAGGGTAGTCGGCCTTAGAAGCGGCACATCTCCTGACAAGAGGATCAGCGACCCCGCTCTGCCGGCGAGCAGAGGCTCGGCTTGCTGTAGTGCATGCGCGGTCCCGAGTTGCGGCTGCTGAAGAGCAAACCACAAATTCTGGTTCTTGCCCAACTGTTCGCGAACAGCGTCCGCCTTGTGGCCTACGATCAGCGTGGTTGTGGCGGGATCTACAGCGTTTGCAGTCTCCAATACACGCTCGATCATTGGCCGGCTGGCAATCGGATGAAGCACTTTCGCGAGGCTCGACTTCATCCTGGTGCCTTGGCCAGCGGCCAGAATGACAACATGCGTCTCGGAAGAGCCCGGCATTATTGGTCGTCACCCATAATTTTGGCCCTCTCGATAATCTTATAGACCGCCCTTGACGGCATCCTATGCTTTCTTGCGATCGCGTTTATCGCTGTACGTCGTTCTACACCAGTGACTTCTGTTGAATGGTAGAATTCTGCAGCGATGGTCGCATCCGACGGTTCGTTAGAGACGGCCGGCAAGCTGGTGGCAGGCCCAACAACAACTGTGTACTCGCCTCGAGGATCATCGAAGCGGACCGACAACTCCTGAGCCGTGCCACGGATGAATTCCTGATGCGCTTTTGTCAGCTCTCGACCGACTACAATTGGCCGATTGCCCAATTTCTCCCCAACCTCCCGCATCGTTCGGCCGATGCGATGCGGTGTTTCGAAAAAAGTCAGCGTGTTCTGAGTCGCTGACACGTTCTCAAGCCATGCGACTCTGTCTTTTGCCCGAGCAGGGGCAAATCCAAAAATAGTCAACGGCACTAACGGGAAGCCGGACGCGATCACGGCTGTCAGCGGCGCACTCGCCCCAGGGATCGGATCAATCGCGATGCCGGCTTGCGCGCAGGCTTGCACCAGCTCGACGCCTGGGTCTGATACGCCGGGGGTCCCCGCATCGGTCACCAGCGCAATCGACTCGCCCCGCTGTAATCGGCTGATCAGTTGGGGGATTCGCGAGCGCGTGTTGTGCTGATGAAAGCTGAGCGTTGGCGTCGAGATACCGTGATGAGCCAGAAGTCGAGCTGTGCGCCGAGTGTCCTCAGCGGCAATCAGGTCGGCGGTTTGCAGGACTCGCAGTGCCCGTAGCGTGACGTCCTCAAGGTTGCCGATCGGTGTGGCGACCACGAACAACGTGCCGGACATCGCGATGGACGGAAGGTTATTGTACCATTGCTTGGATGAGCGCTCTCCAAGTTGCGTCACCGAGCGCCAAGCTTGAGTGGGCATGTACCCATCGGAGCCGTTTCCCCACTTCGTCGACGACTACCTCGCGTACTTGCACGAGACATTACCCAGCCACGCGGCGCTGGACGGTGTTCACGTCCATGACGACCTGCTCGAGGACCTGAGTCGTTCCGCCATCGACACCCACGTGCGGGCGTTGGCGGGATTCGGCCGTCGTCTCCGCCAGATAGACCCGGCGCTCCTTTCCCCCGTCGAGCAGGTCGAGCATCCGATTGTTGCGGCGAACATCGAAGCCCGGATGTACGAACTGGAGGTCGTCCGGTCCTGGGACCGTAATCCACAGGTCTATTCCGAGATCATCGGAACCAGCCTGGCGGGACAGGCGTTGTTTGCCTACGCACCGGAGGCCGAACGTGCCCGGCGCGTCGTCTCGAAGCTGCGCCAGGTGCCCCGGCTGGTGCAGGCCGCGCAGGATAACATCAAGGATTGCCCGGGCATCTACGTCAAAGTCGGCCTGGAGACTTGGCGGGGCGTGCTGCGGTTCATCGAATCCGATCTCCCGCGAGCCTTCGTGTCGCTCGACGACCTCCACATCCTCGGCGACCTCGCTGACACATCGACCGAAGCGGCTACTGCGATCAAGGGTTACATCGACTACCTCGAAACCGACCTCGCGCCGCGGGCCAAGGCCTCGTTCCGCCTGGGCAAGGATCGATTCGAACAGAAGCTGAAGCTCGAAGACGGGGTGACACTGAGCCACGAACGGCTCCTGCCGATCGCGTTGCGCGAGCTCGCCATTGTCCAGGAGGAGTTCCGAAGCGTCGCCGGCCGTCTCAATGGCGGTGACCCGCTCGATGCGTGGCGTCGTGCGAAGGAGCAGCACCCCGAGCCCGGGAAGCTCCTCGCAGTCGCCAAGGAGCAGGTCAAGGAACTCGAAGAGTTCCTCCGCAACCAGAGCATCGTGTCGGTGCCGGACTCAGAGCCGGTCGTCGTGGCACCCACACCAGATTTCTACCGGTGGGCTTTCGCGAGCATGTGGACGCCGGGGCCGTTCGAGGCCAAGCCAAGCCGCGCCTACTACTACCTGACCGAGGTCGATCGCACCTGGCCGTCCGACCGGCAGAAAGAGCACATGCGGGATTTCAACATCCCCACGCTGTGGAACATTTCGATTCACGAGGTGTATCCCGGTCATTTTTTGCACTTCCGGCATATGCGTCGCGTGGAGTCGAAGGTCCGGAAGTCGACGCTCTTCGCGCCAGTGTCGTTTGTCGAAGGGTGGGCGCACTATTGCGAGCAGATGATGGTCGAGGCTGGCTTCCGGCGCGGCGACGTGACCATCCGGCTCGGACAGCTGGCCGAAGCGCTCGTGCGGCTGGCGCGCTTCGTCGTCGCGATTCGCCTGCACTGTGAGGATCTCTCGGTGGAGCAGGGGATGCGTTTCTTCCGCGATGAGGCGTTCCTCGAAGAAGCGACGGCACGACGAGAAGCTGAACGCGGGACCTTCGATCCGAGCTATCTTCTGTACTCGGTCGGCAAACTGATGATGTTGAAGCTTCGCCGAGATTACAAAGAACAACAGGGAGGGAAATACAACTTGCGCAGCTTTCATGACGCGGTACTCTCGCAAGGCAACGCGCCGTTCTGGGCGCATCGCCGCCTTCTCCTCGATGAGAAGGCCGACGCGTCGTTGGAGTAGCCACGTCATGCCGCTCTACGAGTACGAGTGCGATGCCTGCCGCAAGCGCTTCGAAGCGATTCGCAAGTTCTCCGAATCCGATCTCGATGTCTGCTCGCTGTGCGGGAAGGGACCGGTACGCCGGTTAATCTCTTCGCCGGCGATTCAGTTCAAAGGTACTGGTTGGTACATCACCGACTATTCATCGAAAGGAAAGGCTGGCACCGAATCGTCCGGCTCGTCGACAGGCGAGACGAAGAAGAGCGATTCAGGATCGTCCGAGACGTCGGCGAAGAAGACCGATAGCGGCGCCAGCGCCACCGCCAAATCGCCGTCAGAGACCTGACGGCCGCATGCCTTTCTTCAGCGGCAGCGTTTCGAGATACCGGCGCAGCGGCTCCGCCAGGTCGGGTCGCTGCAGTGCGAAGTACACGAACGCTTTCAGGAATCCGAGCTTGTTGCCGGTGTCATGTCTGACACCGGAGATCTTGCACGCATAGAGCGGCCGATCGCGGAGCAGGCGGCGAAGTCCGTTCGTCAACTGGATCTCGCCGGTTTGATCGCTCGCAGTCGCTTCGAGCGCGGGAAAAATGTCGGGCGTGAGCACGTAGCGGCCGAGGATCGCGAGATTCGAGGGCGCCTCGTCACGGGGCGGCTTCTCGACCAGGTCGGTGATGCGGAATATGCCTGCTCCAAGGTCCGCACTCTCGTCGACCGCTACGACGCCGTAGCTCGACACCTGCTCGAGCGGCACCGGCTCGACCGCGATCACCGGTCCGTTGAGGCGCGCATACACGTCAATCAGCTGTTTCAACGCCGGCGGATCTCCGTCGATCACATCGTCGCTGAGAATGACGCCGAATGGTTCATCGCCGACGAGACTCTTGGCGACGAGCACGGCGTGGCCCAGACCGAGCGGTTCGCTTTGACGGACGTACGACACCCGGCCGACGCCCGCCATCTTGCGAATCTCATCGAGCTGTTCCGTCTTGCCTCGCCGCTCGAGGACAGTCTCCAGTTCGAACGCGACGTCGAAGTGATCTTCCATCGCGCTCTTGCCGCGGCTCGTGACGATGGCGATGTCGGTGACACCCGATTGGAGCGCTTCCTCGACGCCGTATTGGATCACCGGCTTGTCGACGAGGACCAACATTTCCTTGGGGACCACCTTCGTTGCGGGGAGGAATCTGGTCCCGAGACCCGCCGCCGGGAAGACGACTTTTCGAACCGTCCGCTCCATGCGTGCCATCGTATCGCAGGTACAATCGCCGCTATGCTCGATCCCGCATTTCTCCGAGACAACCTCGAGGCTGTTCGTCACGGCCTGCAGAAACGGGGGACCGACTTCTCCCGTGAGCTCGAGGATCTCGCGATGCTCGAGACGAGCCGACGGCGACTGTTGCCGGAGATCGAAGGTTTGAAGCGCGAGCAGAACACATCCGGTGATGAGGTCGCGCGGGCGAAGCGTCAGGGTCTGGATGCGTCGAAGATTCAGGAAGCCAGTCGCGCGCGGGCGCAGCGGATCAAGCAGATGAGCGTGGAACTCGAGACGGTCGAACAGCGTCGGAATCGAGGCCTCCTCACCATTCCGAATCTGCCGCACGACAGCGTCCCGGTCGGGAAGAGCAGCGCCGACAACGTCGAGGTCCGTCGTCATTTGACGCCGCGCACGTTCGACTTCATGCCGCAACCGCATTGGGATCTCGGTCCCGCGCTGGGCATCATCGACTTCGAACGAGGCACCAAGATCGCTGGAGCGAGATTCACGGTGCTCACCGGTGCGGCCGCGCGTCTCGAGCGTGCACTGATCAACTTCATGTTGAGCCTCCACACGACGGAGCACGGCTACACGGAAGTGGCGCCGCCCTTCATGGCTAATACGGCTTCGTTGACCGGAACTGGGAACCTTCCGAAGTTCGAAGCCGACCTGTTCAAGATTGGCGGCGACTGGGATCTGTATCTGATTCCCACCGCTGAAGTACCGCTAACCAACATGCATCGAGGCGAGATCATCGATGGCCGGATGCTGCCGATTCGCTACACCGCCTACACGCCATGCTTCCGCAGTGAGGCCGGCTCCTATGGCGCAGACGTACGCGGCCTGATTCGCCAGCATCAATTCGACAAGGTCGAGTTGATGGTGTTCAGCAGTCCCGATCGTTCGTACGACGAGCTCGAGCGGCTGACCTCGAATGCCGAGGAAGTGCTCAAGCGTCTCGAGCTGCCGTATCGCACAGTGCTGCTCTGCACCGGCGACATCGGATTCGCGTCGGCGAAGACCTACGACATCGAAGTGTGGCTGCCGGGACAGAACACCTATCGGGAGATCTCCTCCTGCAGCAACACCGAAGCCTTCCAAGCGCGGCGCGCCAGCATCAAGTACCGTCCCGAGGGAACCGGAAAAGCCGAGTTCGTCCACACCCTCAACGGATCGGGCCTGGCGGTCGGACGCACGTTGATCGCGATTCTCGAGAACTACCAGCAGGCCGATGGAACCGTCGTGATTCCGGACGCCCTTCGCCCGTTTATGGACGGCGCCGAGGTAATCAAGCGAAACTAAGAGTTCGTCGCGGAGAGATGGCCGAGTGGTTTAAGGCGGCGGTCTTGAAAACCGTTGGCTCCGAAAGGGGCCCGGGGGTTCGAATCCCTCTCTCTCCGCCAACTTCGCTCCGCTGACGCGTCGCTCGTTGGCGGTTCGAGAGGTCTGTCGGTCAGACCGCATCTCGCCTCTCGCGAGATGCGAGTCAGAGCGAATCCCGAACGGTTCTTAGCTGATCACGCAGCCATGATACGAAGGCTTTTCATACTGGTTTTAGCCGCGTTCACACTGGTCGCCGCCGCTGAGCCAATGTCTGGACAGGTCACCGACGAACACGCGCCGGCGACGTTCCGCGCGCGATTTGAAACGAGTCAGGGACCGTTCGTGATCGAAGTGCACCGCGAGTGGGCGCCGCTTGCCGCCGATCGTTTCTACACGCTCGTCACGCGCCGCTTCTACGACGGTGCGCGATTCTTCCGTGTGTTGAACGGATTCATGGCGCAGTTCGGACTAAATGGCGATTCGAAGATCCAGAGCGAATATGCGTTGGCCAATCTCCTCGACGAGCCGCCAAAGCAGAGCAATCTGCGCGGGTTCGTGAGCTTCGCGAAGGAGTCCGCGCCGAACACGCGCTACACGATGGTCTTCATCAACTACAAGGACAACAGCTACCTCGATGCCGATGGCTTCGCGCCGTTCGGCCAGGTCGTGTCCGGCATGGACGTCGTCGAGAAGTTGTACAGCGGCTATGGACGGCAGAACATTCCCGATCAGCGCCGCATCAAGAGCGAGGGAAACGCCTATTTGACCGCGGAATATCCGAAGCTGGACGTCATCAAGACCGCGCGAATCGAAAACACGAAGTAGCGCTACTGCTCGACGTTCGCGGTATCGTCTGGTGCGCCGACGACGGTTCGGACGAATTGAGCTTCGGGTAGCGCGCCAAGAATCTCAATCGATCCATTCACGATCGTCTTCGGAACGCCGGTCACGCGGAACTTGCGCGACAGATCCATGAACTCGGTCGCTTCGACGCACGACGCGGTGATCAGCGAACTCTCGACCGCCAATCGATGCGCCAGGGTCACGGCGCGGGGGCAATGCGGGCACGTTGGCGTCACGAAGACCTGAATGTCGAGCGGGGTAGTTACGTGCTCGGCGACCAATGCGCGGCTGTCTGGCGTCAGTCCAGAGTCGTTGGTGCCTGCCAGAATGACGGCCTCGATCAGCGACATGAACTCATAGCCCGCCGGAGCACCCAGGAAACGAATTCGGGTGTCCTGGTCGCCCTTGAGGAGCACGATCGTCGGGATCTGTTCGACACCGTATTGCCTGGCGCGATCCTGCTCGAGCACGAAGTTCACCTCTTCGAGCAACAAGTGATCGTTCAGGCTGACGATCTCGTCGAGCACCTGTTTGGCAATCATCACCGTGTCGGGGGCACCAAAGGTCTGCGTGAAGAAGAGGAGTCGGACCGGCTCCTCGATGACCGCCAGATGCCCGCGCACCGTCTGACGATCCTGTTCAGAAAGCAACGCCATGGAGCTGGGACCTAGAACTTGAACAAGTCGTCGAACGCCTTTCGCGCATTGTCAGAGCGCGGCGCGGTGGTTTCCCGCTCGACCGTGGTGCGGGCGGAGTAGAGCGTGCACGAGTTCCTGGCGTTCTTCGGAGTAATCCGCGCGGGAATCTGCTGCATACACTCGAAACGGCTGCCCGGATCGAAGGAGGTGCACTGCGAGCACGCGTGGAGATCCACACCGCAGCGTGGGCAGCGGCTGTCGAGGCCGACGTCGCTCGACCCAACGGTTCCGCATTGCGCACAGCGAACCACCTCGCGATAGCCCGGCATGTTGATATTGCGGGGCCCATCTTGTGAGATTCGGCGCGCCCCTGCAGGCGCACCCGGTTCGGGCGCGGGACGAGGCGGTTTCGGGGCTGCCGGTCGATCCCGGTCGTTGTCCTGATAGCCGCGTTGACGGTATTTCCTGTCGCTCATCAGGTTGCGCTTGTGGGCGATTGTATAACGACGGGGCGGTATCAACGTCGGGTACGCCCCGCGGCGACCCGTTGGAGATCCCGTAGAAGCGGCGACAGGTTTGCCTATAGAATCGCGCGGTTGCAAAGGGCTACAGCCAGGGATCGGCTGCTTGATCCTTTTTTCACAACATGGTACAAGTCGGAACGGCTGGCCTCACGCCGTGTCCGCTCCGTCAGCCTCCTAGCCGCCGATGCCGCAGATTTTCCATCGTAGCGCCAACACCCTGTCCAAGGTCACTCTTGCCGGCATTCTCGTGCTGGTCGGAGGCCTGATTGGACTCGCCATGCTCCTGGGCCGGTCATCGTATGTAACCCGGGCGCAGGAGTACATCGAACAACCGGTCCAGTTCAGTCATCTCCATCACGTGCTCGACGATGGGATCGACTGCCGGTACTGCCACACCTCGGTTGAGACCTCGTCGTTCGCGGGAATCCCACCGACGAAGACGTGCATGAACTGCCACTCTCAGATCTGGCAGTCGGCGCCTATTCTCGAGCCGGTCCGCGCCAGCTTCCGCGAGGACAAGCCGATGCAGTGGATCCGAGTCCATGACCTCCCGGACTTCGTGTACTTCAACCACAGCATCCATGTGAAGAAGGGCATGGCCTGCGAGACGTGCCACGGGCGCATCGATCAGATGCCGCTCACCAAGCAGCAGAATTCGCTGCAGATGGAATGGTGCATCAACTGTCACCGCAATCCGCAGAACTACGTGCGTCCTCGAGAAGAGGTCTTCACGATGGGCTATCGGCCCCGCGAAGACCAGGCGACGTTGGGTCCCAAGCTCGTGGCTGCCTACAACATCAAGCCCAGCACCGACTGCTCGACGTGTCATCGGTGACCCGCTCATGAGTACCGACATACAGGCGCTCCGCGCCAAACTCCAGGGCACCCGCGGGCGCGAATACTGGCGCAGTCTCGAAGCCGTCGCCGAAACGCCCGAGTTCAAGGAATACCTGCATCGCGAGTTTCCGCAAAACGCTTCGGAGTGGCTCGATCCGGTTGGCCGACGCGGTTTCCTCAAGTTGATGGGCGCTTCGCTCGCCTTGGCGGGCGTGACGGCGTGCACGCGCCAGCCTGACGAGACGATTGTTCCGTACGTCCGTCAGCCCGAGGAGCTCGTGCCCGGTAAGCCGCTGTTCTTCGCGACGGCAATGCCGTTTGCCGGATCGGGTGTCGGTCTCCTCGTCGAGAGTCACGAAGGGCGGCCGACGAAGATCGAAGGCAACCCCGACCACCCGTCGAGCCTCGGCGCCACCGACCTCTTCGCGCAAGCGGCCATTCTCGGCCTCTACGATCCCGATCGCTCGCAGACGATCACGCACCTCGGGGAGATTCGTACGTTCGACGCGTTCGGCGCGGCCATGCAGACCGTGCTCGCCGCGCAGCAGGCCAGCAACGGCAGTGGCATTCGCATCCTGACCGAGACGGTGGCATCGCCGACGCTGGGCGCGCAGCTGGACGCGTTCCTCGCTCGATTCCCGCAAGCCAAATGGGTTCAGTGGGAACCGTTTGGCCGCCACAACGCCCGCGAAGGCAGTCGATTGGCCTTTGGCGACTACGCCGACCCGCAGTACGCGATCGAAAAGGCCGACGTCATTCTGTCGCTCGACGCCGACTTCCTCTGCGCGGGCACTGGTGGTTTGAAGCACGCGCGCGCGTTTGCCTCCCGGCGACGAATTGAAGGGGATCGCGCTGAGCTGAGCCGGTTCTACGCCGTCGAGAGCACGCCCACCAATTCGGGCTCGAAGGCCGATCACCGGCTGCCGATAAAGGCGTCGGAGATCGAGTCGTTCGCTCGAGCCATTGCCGCCGCCGTTGGTGTTGCAGGTGCTGGATCGGCAACCGCACCGCAGGCGGCGCAACGGTGGATGGGGCCGCTCGTCAAGGATCTCCAAGCCGCCCGGGGCCGGAGTCTCGTGATCCCCGGTGATAGTCAGCCACCAGGGGTCCACGCGCTCGCGCATGCAATGAATGCGGCGCTGGGCAACGTCGGAACGACCGTGTCTTATACAGCGACCGCTGAAGTTCGTCCGACCAACCAGCGCGCTGCGCTGCAGGAACTGGTCGGCGAGATGAATGCCGGCACCGTCAGCCTCCTCGTGATTCTGGGCAGCAACCCCGTGTACTCAGCGCCGGCCGACCTGAAGTTCGTCGATGCGATGCAGAGGGTTGCGCTTCGCGTGCACCTCGGCCTCTACCACGACGAGACCGCCGCGCAGTGCCACTGGCATATTCCAGAGACGCACTTCCTCGAAATGTGGAGCGACGTACGCGGCCACGACGGAACGGTCTCGATCGTGCAGCCCCTCATCGCGCCGCTCTACAGCGGCCGTTCGGTTCATGAAGTCATGTCGGCGCTCAGCGAAGGTGGTATCCGCTCGGGCTACGACATCGTGCGTTCGTTCTGGATGTCAAACGGCGGGGCAACAATCACCAGCGCAGCCCAGGCGCCGCTGCTCTCGTCGAAAAACGCCGGACCCGGTTCGCAACCTCGAACCGACGACGCCACATCCGAGAGCGCCGCCTCGCAAATCTCGAGGCTCCAGAACACCCGTCGAGAGCTGTCGGCCGCACAGAACTTAGGGGCGGCGCAGGCCTCCGGATTGCGTCCGCAGACGCCGGAATCAGGCGCGCCCGCCCCCGTCGCGACATCAGCTTTCGATCTGGGCTGGCGCAAATGGCTGCACGACGGCATCGTCCCGAACACCGCGTTCCCCATGAAGACGGTGACCGCGCAGGCGAACATTCCTGCGGCGGCGGCCGCCGCCGGCAGCTCGGGCGAACTCGATGTGGTGTTCCGTCCCGACCCGACCGTTTACGATGGTCGTTTCGCGAACAACACCTGGCTGCAGGAATTGCCCAAGTCGCTGACGAAGCTGACTTGGGATAACGCCGCCTTGATTGCTCCGCAGACCGCCGATCGTCTGATGCTGGTCAGTGGTGACGTTGTTGAGCTCAAGCAGGGAAACGCAACCGTCACGATCCCGGTGTGGTTGGCTCCAGGGCAGGCGGCGGACACGCTGACGCTGCATCTTGGCTACGGCCGGACGCGTGCAGGGCGCGCCGCGAACGCGATCGGTTTCGACGTGAACCCGCTGCGGACGATGGCGGCGCAGGACCTGACACGCGTGCAGATCGCCAAGACTGGCGACAGCTATGAGCTCGCCTGCACGCAGGACCATTGGTCACTCGAAGGCCGCAACATCGTCCGTGAGACGACGGTTGAACACTTCGAGAAGGATCCCACCTTCGCCAAGAAGATGGAGCATCAGCCGATCAACGGCGTGACGATGTATCCGAACTACGACTACAGCAAGGGCTACCAGTGGGGCATGACGATCGATCAGAACGTCTGCACCGGCTGCAACTCCTGCGTGGTCGCCTGTCAGGCCGAGAACAACGTGCCGGTGGTCGGGAAGTCACAGGTCCTCAACGGCCGCGAGATGCACTGGCTGCGGTTGGACCGTTACTACACGGGCGATATCGACAACCCCGGCACCTATCACCAGCCGATGCCGTGTCAGCAGTGCGAGACGGCGCCGTGCGAGGTGGTCTGTCCGGTGGCGGCAACGACGCACAACGCGGAAGGCCTGAACGACATGGTCTACAACCGCTGCGTGGGCACGCGTTACTGCTCGAACAACTGCCCGTACAAGGTCCGACGGTTCAATTTCTTGCTGTATGCCGACTTCGATACGCCCAGTTTGAAACTGATGCGGAATCCCGACGTCACGGTGCGCAGCCGCGGCGTCATGGAGAAGTGCACCTACTGCGTGCAGCGCATCAATCAGGCGCGCGTCGCCGCCAAGCTCGAGGACCGCGAGATTCGTGATGGCGACGTCGTGACCGCCTGTCAGGCTGCGTGCCCGACGGACGCGATTATCTTCGGCAACGTCAACGACCCGAACAGTCAGGTCTCCAAGCGTAAGGCGAGCCCGCTGAATTATCCGCTGCTTGCCGAGCTCAACACGCGTCCGCGAACCACCTATCTCGCAGTGGTGCGCAACCCGAACACGGAACTGGGCGACGAACTCGGCACGGGCGTCGGTGAAGGGGAAGGTCATTAGGCAATGGCCATCGAACAGCGGGAACATCTGACGACCAGCAGGTCCGCGGCGGAAGCGGCGCTGCTGTCGCGCACGCCCCCGGTGATCACTCCCGGGCATACCTTCAACTCCGTCACCGACACGATCAGTCACGTCGTCCTGACGAAGCGCACGCCGCTCGGCTGGTTCCTTGGATTCTTCGTTGCTTTCGTGCTGCTGATGATCCTGAACATGACCATCGGCAACCTGTTGCTGACGGGCATCGGGATCTGGGGCAACAACATTCCGGTCGGCTGGGCGTTTGACATCATTAACTTCGTCTGGTGGATCGGTATCGGTCACGCCGGCACGCTGATCTCGGCGATCTTGCTGTTGTTCCGTCAGCAGTGGCGCACCTCGATCAACCGGTTCGCCGAAGCGATGACGCTGTTCGCCGTGGCGTGCGCTGCGATGTTTCCGCTGCTGCACACCGGCCGGCCGTGGCTTGCGATCTACTGGCTGTTTCCTTATCCGAACACGATGGGACTCTGGCCGCAGTTTCGCAGCCCGCTGATCTGGGACGTGTTCGCAGTCTCGACTTACGGCACCGTCTCGGCGCTCTTCTGGTTTGCCGGCCTCGTGCCCGACCTCGCCACGCTGCGCGATCGCGCGAAGTCGCCCATGGCCCGGCGGATCTACGGCGCGGCGGCGCTCGGCTGGCGCGGATCGGCGAAGCACTGGCAGCGGTATGAGACGGCGTATCTGCTGCTCGCAGGCATCTCAACGCCTCTCGTACTGTCGGTCCACTCAGTGGTGAGCTTCGACTTCGCGGTGTCGGTCCTGCCGGGGTGGCACGCAACGATCTTCCCACCGTACTTCGTCGCCGGCGCGATCTACTCCGGTTTCGCGATGGTCATGACGCTGGCCATTCCGCTGCGCAAGTTCTACGGCCTCGAAGACTTCATCACGATGCGGCACATCCACAACATGACGAAGGTCATGCTGGTTACGGGGATGATCGTCGCCTACGGGTATGCGAACGAGGCGTTCTTCGCCTGGTATAGCGCGAACCCGTACGAGCAGTTCATGATGACAAATCGCATGGCCGGGCCGTACGCGGTGTTCTACTGGTCGCTCATCGCGATCAACGCGGCGATGATTCAGTTGTTCTGGTTCCGCAGCGTCCGCGACAACATCCCGTTGCTCTTCATCCTCTCGCTGTTCGTCAACGTCGGGATGTGGCTCGAGCGTTTCATCATCATCGTCACCAGCCTGCATCGCGACTTCCTGCCCTCGTCGTGGGACA
>DAINQP010000047.1:0-15302 GCA_036742665.1 Vicinamibacterales bacterium
TGACGATTCCGCTGCTCATCGGCGGCGCAACAACGAGCCGTCCGCATACGGCGGTGAAAATCGCTCCTGAGTACACGTCTCAGCCGGTCGTTCACGTGGTTGATGCGTCACGCGCGGTGGACGTCGTGTCCCGGTTGCTCAGCGCAACCGAGCGCGCCACCTTTGACCAGGAGGTCAAGGCCGATCAGGAGCGCGCGCGTCAGCAGCATGCTGCGCTCAAGCGGCGGCCGCTGCTGGCCTGGCCCGACGCCACGAGGAATCGGCTCCGCCTGCGACTGACCGGCGACGATCTGGCTGTGCCATCGTTCACCGGCACACGGCTCGTGGACGTCTCGCTCGAGACGATCGTCCCGTACATCGACTGGACCTTCTTCTTTGTGGCGTGGGAACTCAAGGGCCGCTTCCCCGCCATCCTCGATCACCCGCTGTACGGATCGTCAGCGCGTGAACTCTACGATCACGGGCGTCGGCTGCTCGATCGCATCGTGGCAGAGCGGTTGCTCACCATCCGCGGGGTCTATGGCTTCTGGCCTGCTCACTCGCTTGACGATGACCTCGTGATCAACGAACCGCTCGATCGCGGTGGTGCCGGGGACACGCGCGAGGTACTTCGCTTCAATATGCTGCGTCAGCAGGAGCAGCAACCCGATCGAAGCCCGAACCTGTCGCTCGCCGACTTCATCGCGCCGAGGAACGTGGGACCGCAGGACTACCTTGGTGCGTTCGCCATCACCGCCGGCATCGGCGCCGACGACCTGGCCACGGCCTACGAGCGCAAGATGGACGACTATCACGCGATCATGGTGAAGGCGCTGGCCGACCGGTTCGCTGAGGCGAGCGCCGAATGGCTGCACACCCGTGCACGAGCTGACTGGGGCTATGGCGCCGGCGAGCACCTGTCCAGCGAGGATTTGATCGCCGAACGCTACCGCGGGATCCGTCCAGCCTTCGGCTATCCTGCGTGCCCGGATCACAGCGAAAAGTACAAATTGTTCGATCTGCTCCAGGCGAATCGGGCCGGACTCTCACTGACCGAAAGCGCCGCGATGTCCCCGGCCGCGTCGGTCAGCGGCCTGTATTTCGCACACCCGCAGGCCCGCTACTTCACCGTTGGCCGGATCGGTCGCGACCAGGTCGAAGACTACGCCGCGCGAAAGGGCATGCGCCTCGACGAGGCCGAACGCTGGCTACGGCCCAACCTGGGGTACGATTGATTGAATCTTGATGGAATATCTGATCAAGCAATACCCGCTCGAGACCGGCGCACTCGAAATCCAATACATCGAGGAATTTTTCGGCGAGTTTCCCCGCAAGAAAACCGCGTCAGAAATCGCCGCCCGTCTACGCGACCGCGAGTTTCTGATCCTGATCGCCGAAGCGCGCCTGCCCGATGACCCCGGGATGGTCGCGCCCGTCGCGTTCAAGATCGTGCATGAAATCCGCATGCACGAGACCGAACCCAAGCTCGTCGACCTGGTGGCCCGCCTCCACGACTGCATCGAGTTCGTCGACCGCAAGGTGCTCTATAGCTGGATCGGTGGCACGCGCCGCGACTGGCGAGGCCAGGGTCATTTCCGCGCGCTCACTGAGGAATCAGAGGCGTGGGCGCATGGTGCCGGCTTTCACGAAGTCGTCGTGAAGACCAAGAACTGCTTCTATGACATGCGCGGCACGCTCGACCAGCTCGAATTCAACGTCATCAAGTACGAGGCGAATCCTCAGGACAACCGCCAGTCGAAGGTCTATCTGAGCAAGCGCCTGACATCGGACGTGCTGCGCTCGCACACCAGCATGCGTACGGTGGTATTCGCCGACTGACGGCCGCGGACACGTCAGTGTCCCTGTCGATGGATGACTGAATCGAGCAGACGCCGGAGCGCGCGGGACACCGCCATGCGCGCAGCGTCCGGCGTTGGCAACGCGAAGTGCCGGGCGATCTCATCGTGCGTCCACTGCGCTTCGATCCTGGCCACGACCAGCTGGCGATCGCGCGGACTGAGCATGGTCAACGCCTCGCAATATCTCGAGACCGCTTCCGCCTTCACCGCGTGTTCCCACGGCGACGGCTCATCGGAGGGCACGTCGTCGGGAAGCTCGCATGAAGCCGGGTGGCGTCCGATCCGTCGCACCTCATCGCGGATGCGATTGAGCACCGACTGCCGCAGGTAGGCCTGCATGGCCCCGACATGGCGAGGCTGAAACGTGTCGAGGCGCCGGAAGACGTGCAGCACAGTTTCCTGAATGAGATCGCCCGTATCGAGGGTGTTCCTCGCGGCGGCCGGCAGCCTCCCATGCGCCCAGCGTTTCAGTTGCGGGATGCTGCGCTGCAGGAGCGCTTCCACCGCGTGACGATCGCCAGCCTGCGCGCGAACCACGAGTTCGATCGTCGGCTCGTCGCTGAGCAAATCGGACTCGCGTTCGTCCTCAGGCGGTAGGGAGCTCATGATATGCAAGACGCTTGCAATGATAGCGAGGAACCTCTTCCGTTCTTCCCACTGTCGACGACTATAACCGAACAATTTGTGCAAGCACCTGCTCGGGCTCAAGGTATTCTGCCGGAACCCCGAACATGCTTGGCAGCACGATTAGCCATTATCGGATTACGGGCAAGCTCGGCACCGGCGGCATGGGCGTCGTCTACGAGGCCGAGGATGTCCGGCTGCCGAGGAAAGTCGCGCTGAAGTTTCTTCCCGAGGAACTTGCGGATGATCCTGACGCCGTGCGTCGCTTCCGCCGCGAAGCCGAAACAATCGCGACCCTCACGCACAGCCACATCTGCACCATTTACGACATCGACGAGCACGACGGCCGCGTCTTCATCGCGATGGAGTGCCTGGACGGCGTAAACCTGAAGACCTACATGTCGCGGAACACACTGACGACCACCCGGATCGTCGATCTCGGGTTGCAAATCGCCGACGCGCTGGGTGCGGCGCACGCGAAAGGCATCGTTCACCGCGACATCAAACCGGGCAATCTGATGGTGTCGGACACCGGGATCGTCAAGGTGCTGGACTTCGGACTGGCGCGCCGCTTCAAGACCGCCGATACCGACGAACTCGGTCCGGAGGGATCGACGATTCCGGGGCGGCCGGTGGGGACAGCCAACTACATGGCCCCGGAACGGATTCTTCAGCTTCCGCTCGATCCGCGCAGCGATTTGTTTTCGCTGGGCGTGGTCATGTACGAGATGGCTACGGGCAGGCTGCCGTTCGCTGGAGCCTCGCCATCTGAGACAGTGTCGAACGTGCTCGATAAAGACCCAGATCTGCTGTCGACGCTTGCCCCGCAGCACAAGGCGCTGGAGCCGGTGGTGCATCGGCTGCTCGCCAAGCGCTCAAGCGATCGTTATTCCTCGGTGAGCGAACTCGTCGGGGTGCTCGGGCCACTGGCCATGCCGCCCAGCACGCTCTGGGAACGATTCCGCCGTCGATCTCGGCGCTCCTAACCGACGACGTGGCGTTGCCGACGACGCGGTCGTCGGGTCTCTTTACCAGTCGACGCGAACTTCGCTGGCGGGCGAGTCGTCGGGATTCTCTCGTCCAATGACGGGCACGTCGAATACCAGCGTCCATCCGATCGTATCGTTGCCGGATGGCTTTGCTCCACTGGCCGCCGCCTGCGCCACGCGTTCGCTCGGGAAGCGCAGCGTCACGCGAAAGTTGCCGGGATGCCCTTTCTTTTTCCCCACGTCCGCCACCGGAATCGGATCGCGCCCATTCGCCTTCTTCTTCGTATGCACATTCGTCGACCCGTTCTTCGGCGGCCGATTGGAGTCATTCATCTTGACCTTGAGGTCTGCCCCGTCCTCGTGATCAACGCTCCAGTAGACGCTGCCATTGCCGATGAACTCTCCGCCCCCCATGTCGCACCTCCAAGTCACCGACATCTTGTCGGCCCTTCCAAGGAGTAAACGTTCCTACAGCCGGGATCGAACAGGCGGCAAACTCAATCGGTCAAATACCCGCGGATGTCGGGTCGTGACACGAAGAGTTTCCGCAGATTCGCAGGCATTGCGTCCCGCAGCGTGATGATGATTTGTCGCGCGCGTAACGTTTCGAGCATAGCCGCGGCAGCATTGCCATCAGCGCTAAGCGCAGCGGCGCGAACCTGATGAACGGCGGCAGAGACTTCGGGCGAGAGGGTGAAATCGGCGGCTCGAGGCATGTCATTCAAGATCTGCAGCGCGCGCGCCGGACGCCCGTTCGCCGCCAGGACACGCGCGAGATACACGCTGCAGCGCGCCTCCAGCACGCGGCGACCCGACACGCGTGCCTGCGTCACACACGATTCAACGGCATCGACGCCGCTCCGGCCGCGGGAGTCGAGTACCGCAAGCAGCGCACGTGCCTCGGTGGCGATCGGCGTTGCGCCCGGCCTCATGGCGGCCTCCAGTTCAGCGCGAGCCTTGGCCAGATCGCCGCGGACACGCGCCAGCTCGCCTTGTTTCAATCGGACGAATGGAAGGATTTCTCCACCGCGCGAGTCCTTCAGCGCGATCGCCAACTCGACGTCGGCGGCATCGAAGTCGCCTAATCGCAGGTTGACCGTACCCAGATAGGCATGGGCTGTCGCCGCTTCCCTGCCAAGGTCCTCCTTCAACGCTTGCAGTAACAGCTCGCGAGCCTCTGCGTACTGGCCGGTGTCAAGGCGCAGCAAGGCGAGATCGACAGTGCTCGCCGCGACGCGTCCGTCGAGGTTGCGCTCGCGCGCGATGCTCAGCGCCTGGTTCAATTCGCGCTCGGCCTCGCCATATCGCCCCGAATGCCGGTAGTACGCGGCGACGAGTTGATGACACAACACCTCGAACGTCTTGTCCACGAGCCCGGAGACGATCGGCTGTGCGTTGCGGATTTCGCGCAGCGCCTCCTCCAGATTTCCGTAGTCGACCAGAATGGCGCCGGTGTTCGCCCTGATGCGGGCCGCGGCTTGTTGATCGCCGATCCGTTCGTTCTGGCGGTAGCTCTCGCGCATGTACTCGACTGCACGAGTGAGATTGCCGGACGCCTGATGCGCAACGCCAAGATTGTTCAAGAGCTGCGGCTGAAGCGCCAGGTTCTCCGTCGTGCGCGCTGCGTCCAGCGACCGCTCCCAGTTTCTGATCGCCGCCGGCATGTCACCAGCACTTCCCGCGATCAGCGCCACATAGTTGTACGCTCGAGCGACGTTATAGGCGTATCCAATCCGTTGCAGAATCTGGAGTGCTGATTCTGCGTGCTGCTTGGCCTCGGCCCGTTCGGCGGCACTGCCGACGCGTAACACGTCAACGAGACAGAAGAGTGCTTGAGCTTCGCCGCCGGGATCGCCGAGCGCGCGGTATGCGATAAGCGCGCGTTCGGCGGCTTCCCTGGCGCGCCCGGGTTCGTTCACACGATTCGGGCTGTAGAGACGACACAGTTCGATGTGTGCGCGCGTCATGCGCCCGTCGAGCAACAGCGCCCGGTGATAGGTTGCGATGGCCTCCGCATTCTGACGACGCCGGTCATACAAGGCGGCGAGCTCCATCAGCCACACCGGATCATCGGGATAGCGTCGAACCAACTCTTCGAGCCGCATCCGCGACGTCTCGTAGTCACCGCGGACCTCGGCTGCGGCGGCCTCCGCAAACGCGGCGTCATCGCCAGCCGTTTGCCGATCGATCAAATCGAGAGCGCGTGCTGCCGCTTCGTTGGCATCGTCGTCCTGCCGCATCAGCATGTTGGTTCGAGTCAACCATGCCTGCACCAGCGGACTTCGCCGATCGTGATCGGCGGCGCTCCTGAAGGCCCTTCGAGCGTCGGCGTATTCGAGGGCCTCAAACGCGGTCAGGCCTTGTTCGACCTGTGCGGCGGCATCGAGGCTGCGGACGGAAGCGGCCTGACGCCGCCGGCTCGAACGATCGGACAAGCGCAGCCAACGCCGCAGGCGTGAGCGCGGCGACTGAAAGTACTCGTCCACGTGGCCGGCCAGGTCCCTGACCAAGCCAAATGCCGCGTCCTTCTCGAGTGACGACGCGACGCCTGCGGTGACGTATTCGTGAACATTCGTGCCTGTGTCAGGTGCGCGAATCTCGATGCGGCCACGCCAAACGCCGTTGTCGTATATCAGCGTCGGCAGGAGAACAAACGTCGAATCCGTCGTCGCGCTGATGGTCTCGATCACCGCGCGGCTTGACAGGTCAACCCCCTCGAATGCAAATCGGCGAGTGATCTGCACGAGCCGCCCGTAAGGGAGTACGCGAGCGTCGTCGGAGTCGCCCAACTGATTGGTCAACAGGTACGTCAGAGCCGGTCGAAACGATTGAAGACTCGTAAATCCCGTCTGGTTGATCACCGGCGCTACGGCAATTGGCACACGCGGAGACGGCTGAATCGCCCAGGCGAAGCCGCCGACGACGACCGCCAGGATTATTGCGGCGGCCACCTTCATCAGCGTCCTGAGTGGCAGCCGCCGACGGTGTGACACGACTTCTGGCGCGATCACCGTCGTGGTGCGCAAATCGACCGGGATGGAAAGCCCGCGCGCGCTGCGCAACGCGCGCGCCAGCGTTCGGCCGTCCTGGAATCGAACGCTCGGATCTTTGTGCAGCATCCGGAAGGCGAACTGTTCGATCTCTTCGGGAATCTCCGGGCGAACGGCGCGAAGCGGCGCAGGTGCCTCGTGGCGGATCGCGTGCGCGATCGCCTCAGCGTGCGAGCCCCGGAACGGCACGTGTCCGGCCAGCATCTCGTAGAGCACGACGCCAACCGCCCAGACATCCGAACGCGCATCGGCCGCCTGACCACGCACCTGTTCCGGGGACATGTACGCTGGCGTCCCGAACGAGGTGTTCTCCGCGGTCAGCTTCAACGCGTCAACGAACGTCGCCAGGCCGAAGTCGAGGATGCGCACGCCGTCTTCGGTGAGCATCACATTGCCCGGCTTGATGTCGCGATGGACGACACCCTGGGCGTGCGCCTTCGCGAGACCGTCGGTGATCTGCGTGGCGATCTCGAGTGCCTCTTCGACCGCCATCGGTCCGTTCTCGAGCCGCTGCTTGAGCGTCGGACCTTCGTAGAACGCCATCACAATGAATAGCTGGCCGTCGTCGGCGGTCTCGATGTCGTGGATCGTGCAAATATTGGGATGCTGTGTGGCCGAAGCTGCCTGTGCTTCGCGCACGAAGCGCTGCTTGGCGAACTCGTCGTGACTCCACTGCTGCGGGAGGAACTTCAGCGCGACCAACCGGCCGAGCCTGGTGTCGCGCGCTTGATAGACCACGCCCATGGCGCCGCCACCAACGCGAGCGAGGATGTCGTATTGGGCGAAGGTGCGTCCAACAAGAGGATCGTTCAGAGGCCCATGATACGCCCGGCGATCCAAGAGAGGCGTTGCGATCCGGCTCAAGCCGGACACTACATGGTCAGCACGATCTTGCCGACGTGCTCGCTCGATTCCATCAGACGATGCGCCGCCGCCGCGTCGGCCAGCGGGAACGTCTTGAAGACGATCGGCTTGACAACACCCGCTTCGAGCAGCGGCCAGACCTCGCGAGCGAGTGCGTCGGCGATCTCGCCCTTCTCGGCCACCGACCGCGGCCTGAGCGTTGAGCCCGTGATCGTCAACCGCCGTCCCAGCACACGGCGGAGATCGACGCTCGCGCTTTCGCCACCCATCAGTCCGATCTGCACCAGCCGTCCATCGACCGCCAGCGCGGCAAGATTGCGATTCAGATAGCTGCCGCCCATGATGTCGAGAATCAGATCGACACCTGCGCCACCGGTGGCGTCGCGAATGACCTCGACGAAATCCTGCGTGCGATAGTTGATCGCGCGTCGTGCGCCAAGCGCTTCGCAGGCCCGCACCTTTTCGTCGGAACCTGCCGTGGCAAAGGCGGTGGCCCCGCGTGCCACGGCAAGTTGAATCGCGGTCGTGCCGATGCCGCTCGTGCCGCCATGGAAGAGTGCTGTCTCCCCCGCCAGCAGCCGCCCGCGATCGAACACGTTGGTCCAGACCGTGAAGAAGGTTTCCGGAATCGCCGCCGCTGCCACGAGATCGAGTGTCGCGGGGACCCGCAGGCACTGCGGCGCGGGCGCCACGCACATCGTTGCGTAGCCGCCGCCCGAGACCAGCGCGCAGACGGCGTCGCCGGTACGCCATCCTTCGACGCCTGCGCCAGTGGCGGCGATCGTGCCGGCGACCTCGAGACCGGGAATGTCACTGGCGCCCGGTGGCGGTGGATAAGCGCCGCGGCGCTGCAGGACGTCAGGACGATTCACGCCTGCAGCGGTAACGCGGATGAGCACCTCGCCACGTCCGGGTACCGGGTCAGGACGTTGGACCGTCTTGAGAACCTCCGGCTCACCCGGCTGCGTGATCTCGATGCAAGTCATTCGTGTTTAGTCCGGCTAACCACCTTCGCCACGGCTACGGTGGTCCGCCGTAGCATAATGCGAAGGCGGAAGCCGGACGCTACATCTACTGCAATCCCGATGGCAGACGAGGGGATGAAATCAATTGCGCGAATACGTCCCAGCGCTTCGCGGCGTTCGAAGCGGTTCCATCGTTCGACTCGACGTGGCGCTTCACCATGTCCTTGCCAAGGTTGTAGTTGATCACGTAGCTACGGTACTGGTCGATGAACCGCACCCGCTGCGCCGCACGCGGCGACGAGTAGAGCGCGTAGCGCTCCAGCCAGTTCGCTGCGCCCTTCGCGTCGAGTTGCCCATTGATATAGCGGCGCGCTGCTTCGTTGCCCGCATACGAGAGACGATCGACCAGCGTGAGCACGCCGTAGTACTCGGCGGCGCCGCCCGGGTCCAGTCCCGCCGCCGGGAAGATCGCGCTGCGCTCGAACGCCAGCCGCTCCTGAGCAGGAAATGCCACCTCGATTCCGAAATTCGCCGTGCCTTCCGCGATGAGCGACTGCGGTGAGAAGAGTGGATACACCGAAAACTCGACCCACCCGCGATCGCGAACGAGGTTCTTTTCGAGCAGCACGTTGTAGACGTGGTGACCGGGATACCCCTCGTGACAGGCGAGATCGATCGCACGGTCCACGTAGATCGGCAGATCGGTGTTCACCTGGATCAGGCTTTTGTATTGGCCTTGATACCAGTTGTAGCCGCTCCAACTCTTGTTGGTCACGTACTCGACGGTGAAGCTCTCGCCAGGCGGCAGCTTCACGTGCTGCAGCGTCCGGCTGCGACAGCCTTCAATGGCCGCTTTGAACGTCGCGTCCAGACGCTCACGAGCGATCACGAAGCGGTTGCGGAACGCGTCGTAGCGCTCGAGCACCGATCCTGAGCCCGGCAGCCGCTTGCCCAGTTCCTCCACGGTGCGCGCGAATGCGCCGGGATCGTTGGTCGGTGCGACCGCGTCGTAGAGCGCCTTCGACTCCTCGTCAAAGGTCAGCGTGCGTCCACTCAGCATGGCGACGCGGGTCTGCAGGGCGGTGACTTGCTTCGTGAGATAGGTATGACGAAGACGCACGATCTCTTCGACAGTTGCCGCAGGCGCCACTGAGGCGAGGGACTGTTGTAGCGCCGTCGCTTCCTTGTCGATCTGATCGAGCGGACGCTTGCTGTTCCGAGCCTCTGTGCGCCAGTCCGGCGGACCGTAATAGGCGTCCACATAATCCGCGTCGTGCTGACCGAGTGCGAGCACGAGCTTCACGTACCGCTCCGCCAACTGATTCATCGCGTCGCCCTCCGCCGGGCCCTGGTCTTCGACGCCACTGAGGCAGCCGGCGTGCACGAGTGTCATCGCCGCCAGACACGCCGCCACGAGAGACAGGCGTTTCATCGGTAGCGCTCCCGGATGCTCGGAATCAGATACTCGTCGAACGCGCGCGCGAACTCGTACGCCGGCGCAAAGCCCCAATCGCGACGCGCCGCTTCGTCATCAACATCCTCCGGCCACGAATCGACGATCGCCTGCCGCTTGAGATCGGTCTCCCAGGCAATCGACGACTTGGGAAATGCTGCGGCAACCACGTCGTGAATCTCCTGCGCGCGCGGACTGAACGCTCTGACGTTATACGCCGTCCGCGTCAGCTGCTCGCGCGGCGCGTCGGCCAGCATCAGCAACGCGGTCACGGCATCGGGCATCGTCATGAAAGGAATGCGCGTGTCGGGGCGCACAAAGCACGTGTAGCGCTCGCCGCGGGCGGCGCAGTGCAACATCTCCGGCGCGTAATCGGACGTACCGCCCGACGGCACCGTCATCGCCGAGATCAACCCCGGAAAGCGCACGCACCGGAAGTCCACCCGGCCGCTGGCGTGCGCAGCCAATTGCTTATAGAAGCGCGCATAGTAGCGGCCGAGATGTTCGCAATACAACTTGTTGCAGCCGTACATGGTCCGCGGCGTGTTCCACTCGTCCTCACGGATCGATCCGACGCGCGTCTTCGTCGCGAGGTCCGGCAGACCGTAAGCAGCGACCGACGACGGGTAGAGGAAACGCACGTCGCGGCCGTGCGACTCGCCTTCGCGCTGCGCGAACTCGAGCAGCGTCAGCGTGCCCTCGACGTTGACATGGTGCGCCGTCGTGGGGGTGAACTCCGAGCGGGTTGAGAGCAAGGCCGCCAGATGGAAGATGAGATCGACCTCGAACTCCGCCAGTACACGCTCGAGCAGGTTGGCGTCGGTGATCGAGCCGGTGAACTCGCGATGCACCAGCTTGTGGAGTCCGGGATCGAGGGGCGCGAGGTCGATCGTGACAACCGGCCGGGCACCGCCGCCGAGCCGCGTGATGAGGCCATGGCCGATCTCGCCGCCGGCCCCGGTCACGAGCGTTACCGGCGTGCGCACTAGTGGAGCCCTACCACCGCCATCAGGCGCTCGATCTCTTCGCGCACACGCGCCAGATCAGCGAGCGTCCGCTCCGCTTCGCCGATCGTCGTCTTGAGATCGTGGGCGCGGGGCACACTACCGCGCGCGACCTCGGCCGCCAGGTCGCGGGTCGTCGTCGCGCAGGCTTCGCAAATGGCCACCGTCTGCGCGTGCGCTTCCAGGATTTTGCGGAATTCCTGGCGTTCCTGTGCGTTCAGTTCGGATCTCCATCGAGCAAATCACCCAGACCACCGAGAATCGAGCCGCCCTCACGCCGCGATCCACCAGCCGACGGTGCGGCCTTGTAAATGCGATCGGCCATGCGGCTGAACGGCAACGACTGCAGCCACACTCGTCCTGGTCCAGTCAGCACCGCGTAGAAGAGACCTTCGCCACCGAACAGCGCCGTCTTGATCTTGCCGACATACTGGATGTCGTAGCTGACGGTCGGCTGCAGGGCGACAAGACAGCCTGTGTCCACGCGCAGCGTCTGCCCGGCGGCGAGCTCGAGCGGGTGGAGCGTGCCGCCGGCATGCACGAAGCAGAGGCCATCGCCTTCGAGCTTCTGCATGATGAACCCTTCACCGCCGAACAGGCCGACGCCGATCCGCCGTTGAAACGCGATACCAACGGAGATGCCGCGTGCGGCGCACAGGAACGAGTCCTTCTGACAAATCAGCGTGCCGCCGAGCTGCTTCAGATCCATCGCGAGGATCTTGCCGGGGTACGGCGCTGCAAACGACACCTGCTGTTTCCCGCTGGCCTGATTGGTGAACACTGTCATGAACAGGCTCTCACCGGTCAGCAGCCGCTTGCCCGCACCGAGAATCGCGTTCATCACACCGCCACCTGACGACGGGCCGCCATCGCCGAAGACTGTCTCCATCGTGATTCCGGGGGTCATGTACATCATCGAGCCGGCTTCCGCGACGGCACTCTCACCCGGATCGAGCTCCACTTCGACGAACTGCATCTCGCTGCCGACGATGCGGAAGTCGATCTCGTGCGCCCGTCGTCCGGGGACAATCGGCGGTGGCACAGCCGCAGGCTTGCTCGCCGCAGCGCCCGGGAGGTACGAGGCGAGCTGCGGCACATCCTTGAGCGGCGTCCAGTTCTTCAGCCCCTCGGTGAACACCAGTGTGTTCCCGTCGATCGTGCCGTTTCGCAAATTGGTGATCACATCGTCCTGAGAGACGGGCCCGACCTGATGCCCGCCAATGGCCATGTACCACTGTTGTTGTGACATTCGCGATCTTCTCCGCGCACGCTGACGCGTGCGTTCTGCATCTCACCACCAACAACACCACCAACCACTAACCAGCCAGAGGCTCCGCGTCGATGCGGTGGGCCGCCTTTTGTTCCAGCTCCTGAACCGTCGCGACATCGAGGCCGAGCAGGTTTGCGAGCTGCGCCAGATAGATGCGCTCCGCTCCAGTCGGTTGTTCATCGCCACGCACCATGCTGTACGCCAGCACGTACATCGTCGCGCGCTGTGCGGCGTCGCTGACGCCCGACACGATCTCGGCGAGTGGACGCGGCTGCTGCATCTCAGCCTCGACGATCTCGGCCACACCGGCTGTTTTCGCCTGATCCAGAATCGCGGCGCGCTCGATGTCACTCACACTCCCATCGGCGTACGCGGCAGACACTGCCAGCCGTACGATGCGTAGTGCCTCGGGCGTTACCGTACTCGGGGGATCTGTCGGCGCGGAACCGTGAGAACCCGCTGAACTCACACCTTCGGGGCTCATTGAACGGTCGGAACCCATGGAGGCGAAAGTTCCCGACTGTTGCATGGTCTCGTAAATGCCCCACGCCATCCCGGCTGCGGTGAGGAGCGTCGATGGACTGGTCCAGAACGACCCGCGTCTACCGCCGGTCAGATAGTTGAGCGCACGATGTGAACGTCGGCGCCTGCCGCGTCCGCCAAGCACGGCGCTCAAGACGCCGTTGAGAAGAGCTGATTCGTCCATACGCGTTGCGGCACGTCCAAAAGGACGTGCGCTTACAAGTTTCTCCCGACCGCTATCGCCGCGGGACGTTTCTCGGGTTCCGGCGTGAAGTCCTCTCCCGGGTTGATGAACCGATCTGTCTCGAAGTTGTATTGCTTGTCGTAAAGCTGCCGGTAGCGACCTCCCATGGCGAGCAGCTGCGCGTGCGTACCGCGCTCGACGATCTGCCCGGCCTCGAGCACCAGGATCTGATCGGCGCTGCGGATCGTGGAGAGCCGGTGAGCAATGACAAACGCCGTGCGGCCAGATCGCAGACGACGCAAGCCGTCCTGGATCATCTGCTCGCTTTCGCTGTCGAGGCTGGAGGTCGCTTCATCGAGAATCAGGATGCGCGGGTTCGCCAGGATCGCGCGCGCAATCGAGACGCGCTGGCGCTGTCCACCCGACAACTTGATCCCGCGTTCGCCGACGATAGTGTCGTAGCCCTGGGGGAATTGGCTGATGAACTCATCGCAATGCGCGATGCGGCAGGCTTCCGTGATCTCGTCCAGCCTGGCGCCCGGTTTCGCGTAGCCGACGTTTGCCGCAATCGTGCCGTCGAACAGGAAGTTCTCCTGGAGCACCGAGGCCAATTGCTCGCGGTAGTCCATGAGCCGCAGATCAGCCAGGTCCCTGCCGTCCACAAGCACGCGGCCCCTGGTCGGACGATTGAACGCCATGACGATGCTGATCAGCGTGCTCTTGCCTGAGCCGCTCGATCCGACCAGCGCGGTCGTCGTGCCCGCCGGCGCCTCGAAGGAGACCCCGCGCAACACCGGTTGCCCTTCGTTGTATTCGAACCAGACGTCATCGAAAGCCACATCACCGGTGAGCTGCTGCACTGGTGCGCGGGCCGCATCCTCTTCCAGCTCGGTCGGCATGTCGAGAATTTCTCGAATCCGATCGAGGCCGGCAAACGCTTCGGTGATCTGCGTTCCGATCGAGGCGATCGACACCAGCGGCGCGGCGACCAGCCCGATGAAGAAGATGTACATGATGAGATCGCCGAGTGTCATCTCCCCGGCGAGTATCGCGCGCCCGCCGAGCCAGATCATCAGCACGCCGATGATGCCGACAATGACCGTGCTGCCCGCCGTCGTCGCCGACACACCGGTCATCGACTTGGCAATGTTGCGAAACAGCTTGTGCGCGCCCTTGGTGAAGACAATCTCCTCGCGCTTCTCCGCCGTGTAGGACTTGACGACGCGGATTCCGCCGAGCGATTCGGTGAGCCGGCCGGTGACTTCGGCGTTGATCTTGCCGCGTTCGCGGAACAGCGGACGTAACGTGCGGAACGCGAAGGCCATGCCGCCGCCGAATGCGAGCAGCACGAGGATCGTAATGACGGTCAGGTGCCAATTCAGCCAGAACAGGATCCCGATGCCCATGAGTGCCGTCACGAAACCGCCGACCAGCTGCACGAGACCGGTGCCGACCAGGTTTCGGATGCCTTCGGCGTCGTTCATGATGCGCGAGACCAGCACGCCGGTCTGCGTCGAATCGAAGTAACGGACCGGCAGGTGCATGATGCGGGCCTGCACCCGTTTGCGCATGTCGGTGATCGCGCGCTGTGCGGCAACTCCGAGGATCTGACCGAGCGCAAACGAGGTCACCGCCTGCACGAGCGTCGCCGCTCCCGCAGCCAGCGCAATCGGCATCAGCAGCTCCGATTTGCCGCCGTTCACGACATCGTCAATGAGGTATTTGGAAGAGGCCGGGAGCACCAGGCCGGCCAGCCGGCTGACCAGCATCAGCCCCAGACCGAGCATCAGCCGCCGGCGATGGGCCCAGACCAACGAGCGCGCCTCGCGCCAGGCGGCGGAGAGCGACACGCTCTTCTTCTTCGGACTGTCCATCGAAACTGAAACTGTACTACGGCGCATGCGTTCGCCGGTTCCGCGCCCGCCGGAGCTCATGTGAGTGACCATGGCATAATCCAAAGGTATCAGGGCTCGGGATCAGAACATTCCTGATGTCTGATTCGTGAGTCCTGAAACCTGATTCCTTTTAGTTATGACCGATACGACAACCCGCGGCATCCGGATGAGCGATACCACGACGCGAGGCATTCGTGTCCAGGTCCGCAGTGAGTTCATCCCCGACCGCAGTTCCCCGCGTGATGGATCGTACTTGTTCCAGTATCACGTGCGCATCTCCAACATTGGTGGCGAGGTCACGCAACTCATCTCGCGGGAATGGATCATCACCAGCGCGGATGGCGAGGTCGAGCGGGTCAAGGGGCAAGGTGTGGTTGGCGAACAGCCCGTGCTGCCGCCTGGCGGGTCCTTCGAGTACACCAGCTACTGCCCGCTCAAGGCCGCCGTCGGATCAATGCAGGGAAGCTACCAGATGGTCACGACCGGCGGCGAGCGCTTCGACGCGGTCATCGCACCGTTCACGCTCGCCGTTCCCAACGCACTCAATTAACGTTCGTAGGGCACGTCCTGTCGGACGTAGGGCACGTCTTGTCGGACGTAGGGCACGTCCTGTCGGACGTAGGGCACGTCCTGTCGGACGTAGG
>DAINQP010000047.1:15402-29529 GCA_036742665.1 Vicinamibacterales bacterium
TCCTGTCGGACGTAGGGCACGTCCTGTCGGACGTAGGGCACGTCCTGTCGGACGTAGGGCACGTCCTGTCGGACGTGCCTGGCAAGGCCCTACTTGAAACTGGCGACGGCGTCAGATTCGCTGTCGTACGAATCGAACACGGTCAGCAGCTTCGTGAGCACCAGCAAATCTCTGAGACGCTTCGTCAGATTCAACAGCTTGAGCGATCCGCCGAGATGGCTGGTCGTCGCGTAGACCTGCACGAGCTGTCCGAGCCCCGCGCTGTCCACGTAGGAAACGTTGCCCAAATCGAGCAGGATCTTGCGGTGACCTTGCTGCAGCAGGCTCTGAACCTTGTCCTTCAGCAGCACATCTCCACCTTTGCTCAAGGTGATGTCGCCGCGGATCCCAACAATCGCGACGTCGCCATTCGTTCGCTGATCAATCTGCATTCATCCTCCAGACATCGCCACGGCCTTCGAGTCCGCTCAGGCCAGGCACGCGCATATGCGCTCTACGCTTTCGCTCCCTTGTAGCGCAGGATGAGCAGCGTGATGTCGTCGCCCTGTGCCGCGCCTTGCGAGAACGTCTTCACCGCTCCCAACACGTGCTCGAGGGCTACCTCCGGCTTCGCGCCGTGTCGTCCGCGCAGCGCCTCGAGGAGCCGATCGCGTCCGAACTCCTCGCCGGCGAGATTGAGCGCCTCGGTCACGCCGTCGCTGCAGACGACCACCAGATCACCCGGCGCAAGCGGCACCGTGTCGAAGTTATAGGTGGCGATGCTGAGGAGACCCAGCACCGGACCTCCTTCTTCGAGCCATGCGTTGCTCTCGGCGCGGACGACCAGCGGCGGCTCCTGCCCTGCGTTGGAATAGCTCAACTTGCCATCCGCCGTAATCGCGCCGTAGAACATCGTCGCGAAGCGGGCTTCGATGGCCCGACGCAGGAGCGCCTTGTTGATGCGCGCCATCGCTTCGGCCGGGGTGGCACTCACCGGCGCGTGCGCCGCGAAGTTGCTCTGCACGGCGGCGGCAAGGAGGGCTGCGGGAGGACCTTTGCCCGCGACGTCGCCGAGCGCAAAGCCGAAGCCCTGCTCACCGACGTCGATGTAGTCGAAGAAATCGCCTCCCACCGTGCGGCACGGGATTGACGCAGCCGCAAGATCGGCCATCCCGGCATCAAACGCCGGCTCGGGTAGCAGGGCCCGCTGAATATCCGCGGCAATGCGGAGATCGCGATCGAGCTTGGCTTTTTCCGCCGATTCTGCATAAAGGCGGGCCGAGTCGATGGCCAGCGCCGCCTGCGTGGCAAAGGCTTCGAGTGACGCGCGCGTCGCATCGGACAACATGGTGCTCTTCTCGCGACCGTCGAGGTAGAGCACACCGATTGTCTTCTGAACGATCGAGGATGGCGCCGATGCTGCGGACATCGGCGAGACCAGCAGCGGCACACACAGCACATGGCGGATGCCGACGGCAATCGTGCGATCGTGCTGGCCGGCCAGATCGCCTTCCATCAAGTCGCCAACGGTGCGGCTCTGGCCGGTTCGGAAAACCTCGCGCGGAATCTTCTCGCTCGTCGTGAAGGACGTGCCCGACAAGGTCGTACGTCCCCGGCCGCGCGCGATCGTGAACTCGAGCTCGCCTTCCGAATTGGCGAGCATCATGAACCCGCGCTCGGCCTTAGTGACCTCGAGGGCCGAATCCATCACCAGCGTCAGCACCTCGTCCAGGACCCGGCCCGACCCGAGCGCTCGAAGGCCGTTGAGGATCGCGGCCATCTGACGCAGGTTGGTGACGTCCGACGAGGCGTCGAGGAATCCTGTGGTCTTGGCACCATCAGTGGCGAAGACGAGCTCGATCGCATCGGTCCGACCGAGCCGGATGCGATCGCCGTGCTCGAGCACACGCTCGGTGATTTGCTCGCCGTTGACGAAGGTACCGTAGCGCGAGCCGCGATCGCGCAGCAGGTAACGGCCCTCGTCCTGAACGATCTCGGCGTGTTCGCGTGACACGTCCGTGCTGACGATCTGCAGGTCCGCTGCCGTCCTCCGGCCGATCAGGAACTGCGGGCGATCGAGGACGACCACCCGGCGGCCTTGTGAATCGCTGACATGGAGGCGAGCTTCGCTCATGGCCGCTTACACCGGTTTGGCTTTGATCGCGCCGACCTGCACCGCCAGCCCGGTGAAGTCGTAAATGCGGCGCTCGTGGACGATCTCACCGTTCGACAGTGCGAAGACCAGCACGCAGGGGAAGTCCACGAAACGTCCAGTGGGATGCATGCCCATGAACCCACCATGATCGGTCCCCGAAATGCGGGCGATGAGCACGACGCGCTCGCCGTCGATGATTGGTTCGTCGTACTTCGTCTCCAGATCGGGAAACGCATGGAAAAAGGCTTCGTACGAGCTCGCAATCGCAGTCCGGCCGCGCGCCTCCCCACCCGCAACCGGACTCTCAACGACACAGTCCTCGGCGTAGAAGTTGGCGAGTTCGGTCGAATCGCGGCGCCGCCCGGCGTCCTGGACGCGCGCGATCAAGTCGCGAATTTCCGATCGGGTCATGGCTGAGACACGGACAGCCTAAGAAGCTTAGGGGATCGGTATGGCTTACGGCAAACGGAGGAGCCGGGCGGGGTTCTGCTTGGCCATCCGGTCAACCTCCTCGGCGGTGAAGCCGCGGCGTCGCAGCGACACGAGAAAGTCGCCGAAGCCGTCGGGCGGTTGCGCGTTACCCTGCTGGCCGAGATCCGATGAAAGGATGCAGAACTCCGGTCCGATCTGGCGAATCGCCTCCGCGTACCGGTTCATCCGCGTCTCCGCATCCGGCGCCGTGAGCGAACCGCCGACGAACTCGATGAACGCGCCCAGACGGGCCGCCTCCTGCATATCGGCCATTGACATCGACACCGGCGTGTTCATCGCATGCGTCACGATCATGCGTTGGACGCCCTGCCGCTTTGCCTCACGCACGATGAGGAGTCCCTCGGGTGGCGCCGAGTGGCCCGTCGCAAGGACGAGATCACGTTTCGCGATCACGGCGATCACCTCGCCTACGGCAGGCAGCAGTTCGCCATTCCGCGTCACCGACACGAAGGGCCTGTTCTCCTTCGATGTCCGCACCTGGTTCTCAGCGTCGAAGGTCGGCATCCAGACGATGCGGCCCCAGCCACCGGACACGGCGGCCATGTGCTCGACTGCGGCAGGGTTGATGCCGCCGACGGTCAGGTTCAGCGCCACTCCGCCGAACACCTCGATATCGGGCACGACCTTGCGAACGAGAAATGCCAGGCCTGCTGTCGAGTCGTAGTGGTTCTTGAGCACGATCGCACGCATCTTGCGCAGGTGCGCCAGTTTCGCTACCTCGATCGCGTCGATCGAGCGCGGCCGATCGTCGGGGTAACTGTGCACATGGACGTCGATGGCGCCCTCGAGCAGCCGGGCGCGATCGACGCCGGCGACCTCCTGGCTCGCCATCGTCGCAGCAGCCAGACAGAGGCCGGCGATCAGAGCCATCGTGAGAGAACCAAGCCTGACTGTCATTGCGCCGTTTCGATCTTCCCGGTTGCCAGTGCCACGCGGATGCGCTTGCCCCACTGTAGGTGAATCACGATGTCCTGTTCACCCTTGTCAAACGTGATGGTGGCGCCTTGCAGCCAGCGCCGGGCGCTGACGGTGTGCACCACAGACGATGCGATTTCGTCGGCAGACAGCAGTGCATCGAGATCGTAGTCAACAACGACGGCGCCCTGACTGTCGTAGATCACCAGCGCGTGTTCGTATCCCAGCTTCGCCCAGGTGTCGAACGTCACGAGATGCCCGGCATCGTCGGCAACAAAGGCGATCACGGGAATGTTGACCAATTCCCGGCTCCACCGCACGGTTTCAATGCCGTCTGGCGCCAACGATACCAGCGTTCCGTAGCTCTTTCCCGACCACGTCGCCAGCTGCGGCGGACGCGTCTTGAACCGGTACGAACCATTTGCCGATGTGTAGACCTGCGGCCGTGAACCCGGCCATGAGTCCGCCGACACGGTTGCCGAAACGATGACACAGGCACTCGTTGCCAGCGCGATGATCAACGACTTCATCGGGTCTCCGCGGCGGATTATACCCATCGCCAGTCGGGGTTCGGACGATGACTCGATCGAACACGAGGACGGTGACGTCCTCGCGCCGAGCCTGGAGTCTCAGACCGAGTTGCTCGCGCAGGGCCGTCACCAAAGGCAGACTCGTCGACGAGCTTGCCGCGTCCGAGGTCAGCGCTTCGGGCGTCCACTGCAAGTCCCAGTCAAAGCTGCCCGCGAGATCCGTTCGATCGACAAGCACTCGATCCTGGCGAGCGACGGCACGCCGTCAAGCGTAATCAGGACGCCCGTGACAGCGAACAAGATCGTCCGGACTGTGGTGTCGCGTGGCATCTATGTCGATGCGAGATCGATCCATTTCTCGACGACCGGCGGCGTCTGCGACTGCAATGTGTCGAGTAGTGTCGCGGGACCATCCGACACGGCAAGCAGCGAACTGTATTCGCGCCGGACGAAACCCTGCTCCATCGTGTAGTCGAGGAACGACAGGAGGCGATCGAAATAGCCCAGCACGTTGAGCAGCCCGCATGGCTTGCGGTGCAGCCCGAGTTGCGCCCACGTCAGGATCTCGAACATCTCGTCGAGCGTGCCCCAGCCGCCGGGCAACGCGATAAACGCGTCCGAGAGGTCGGCCATGAGCGCCTTGCGTTCGTGCATCGACGTCACGATGCGGAGATCAGTAAGACCGTCGTGCGCCACTTCCTTCTCGACCAGCGCGCGCGGGATGACACCGATCACGCTGCCGTCGCCAGCGAGCACCGCATCGGCGATCGCGCCCATCAAGCCAACGCGTGCGCCGCCATACACCAGCTCGATGTCGCGCGCGGCCATGAGCGTTCCGAGACCGGCGGCAGCGGCCAGGTACTCCGGCCGCCCGCCGGCGCTCGAGCCCGCGAACACACAGACACGTTTCATCAGATTCTCGTCCGCTGAAGCCGCACACCACATCAGTCCGGCTGAAGCCGCACTCCATCAGTCGAGATGCGCGCGTTCAGAGTCGCCCATCGCGATGTTACCGGCCGGGAAATACTCGGTCCAGCGCCTGGTGACGAGCGCAGCGATGTCGTCACGGCACGACAGCTCTTTTGGATACCACGGCTTCATGCGCGCGTCGATGACGACCGGACCTGTGTAGGCAATGTGATTGCGAACGATGCGGCGATCGGCAGCATGAATATCTGCGGCCGGCTCGAACCGCGTAAACGTGGTCCACAGGAAGTTCATATCGCTTCGCGTCGCACGCGTTGCGTCGTCTGAGAGCACGACGAGCGGCCATCCGCTGAACGCCCCGGACGCGGCGATTCGGGCCGGGGCTTCCGGTTCTGCCGAATACGGGGGCCCGCTCACGACGAGACAACCGCCACAATAAACGCGCACTTCTGTCACACCGGCCGGCGCGGTACCGCTGAACTGACGCGGCAGCTCGCGCACGGGATCACCCAGGCCAACCCACACGCCTTTCGATCCTTCGTTGACTGTCGGCCCCGTGTAGTCGAGCGTGTCCATCGACAGGTTCGAGAACACGTAGAGATCGGTCTCGACGTGCGTGCGCGCGAGGATGTGCTCGAACGTGGCGCGGAAGCTCTTCACATCCACGTAACGATCGGTCACGAGCAGAAACTTGGTGAGTGACAATTGCCCTTCGCCGAGGATTCGGAACGCGCTGGCCATCGCCTCGCGCGTGTAGCGCTGTTTGACGACAGCAGCAGCGAGCGAGTGATAACCCGTCTCACCGTACGACCAGAGCTTCTCGACCGCCGGCATCACCAGCGGGAACAACGGCGACAGTAGCTCCTGCAGCAGGTCGCCGATGAAAAAATCTTCCTGCCGAGGCTTGCCGACGACGGTCGCCGGGTAGATCGCGTCGTTGCGATGCGCGAGCCGCTGAACCTGGAAGACCGGGTAGTCGTGTTGCAGTGAGTAATAGCCATAATGATCGCCGAACGGCCCTTCGGGACGGCGCAGCCGCGGCGGGACCTCGCCGAGGAGGGCGAACTCGGCGTCGGCGAGAAGCGGATGCGGTCCGCTGCCCTGCACTTGCGGCAGTCGTCGCCCGGCGATCAGCGATGCGAGCATCAGCTCGGGGACGTTTTCAGGCAATGGCGCGATCGCCGAGAGGATCAGCGCCGGCGGTCCGCCGAGAAATACGGTTGCCGGAAGGCTTTGCCCGCGTCCTTCAGCGACCGCGTAGTGATACCCACCGCCTTTACCGATCTGCCAATGCATACCGCTGCTGCGCGCGTCGTAGATCTGCATCCGGTACATGCCGAGGTTGTGGCCCGGGCGATCGGGATGCGTCGTGTAGACGAGCGGTAGCGTGATGAATGGACCGCCGTCTTCTGGCCAGCAGGTCAACGCCGGAAGACGATCGAGTCTGACGTCACTGGTTACGCGCTCGACCACCGGCCCACTCTGCACCCGGCGCGTGCCGACTTTGAAGAGCTCACCGCCAATGTCGCGCGCATCCCACAACTTTCCGGGCGAGGGCGGCAGCAGCGTTTCGGCGAGATGAACGAGACGACGCATCAGCCGCAGCGGCCTCTCACCGAATGCCATCTCGGCGCGACGAGCGGTACCGAAGAGATTTGTGACCAGCCGGAAGTCAGAGCCCGTGACCTTGGTGAAGAGCAGCGCCGGACCGCCCGCGGCAATCACACGCCGGTGAATCTCCGCGGCTTCGAGATGAGAATCGACCGGCGCTTCGACCGTGACAAGATCATTGTCACGGCGAAGCTGGTCGAGGAACGCGCGAAGGTCAGGAAAAGACAGCGGACTACTCTTTGTCGTCCGCGCTCGGGCCGTAAATGTTCGGAACCCTCGAGCCCATTGCCCGCAGGTAGGCGGCAAGCTGACCGCGGTGATGCACGCTGTGATTGTTGGCGAAGCCAATGTACTGCACCGCCGGCCAGTTGAAATTGCCGAAGAAGCTGATCGTCGATGTGAGTTTGTCGCCTGGCAATGCGCGCAGCGCTTTCAACTTCTCGGGAAACGCCTTCTTGTAAAAAGCGACGATGTCATCAACGCTCTTGAACTGTGCCTCGGCCTGTTTTACCGCGTCGGGGTTCCACTCGAACGCGCCATTTGTGATGCTGTCGATGAACCAGATGTCGGCGGTGGCCAGATGAGTCGCCAGCTCCCACGCCGAGCGCGATTTCGCGTCCGGCTTGTAGTTCCGGTTGTCGTTCTTCACGGCGGCGAGCACCTGGCAGGTGGCCGGGAACTCGCCTTCCCACACGGTGGTCATCAAGTCAGCTGCGGCTTTGGCTTGTTCAGAGGTCATATTCGCTCCCGTCTACGGCCTACGGTCCACGGTAAGTCTCGGTCCCTGTAGACCGAAGCCCGCAGACCGGAGATCCGTCATCTCGTCAGCTTTCTGTATTTGATCCGATGAGGCGTGTCGGCTTCGGCGCCGAGACGGCGCTTCCGATCGGTCTCGTAGTCCTGGTAATTGCCCTCGAACCAAACGACGCGACTATCGCCTTCGAACGCCAGCATGTGCGTCGCGATGCGATCGAGGAACCAGCGGTCGTGGCTGATCACTACCGCACACCCCGCATAGTTGAGCAGCGCCTCTTCGAGCGCGCGCAGCGTATCGACGTCGAGGTCATTGGTCGGCTCGTCGAGCAGCAGCAGGTTCGATCCGCGTTGCAGCAGCTTCGCCAGGTGAACACGGTTGCGCTCGCCGCCCGAGAGCGTGCCGACCTTGCGCTGCTGCTGCGCGCCCTTGAAGTTGAACCATGACACATAGGCGCGCGACGACATGGCGCGTTTGCCAACCATCAACTCGTCTTCGCCGCCTGTGATCTCCTCCCATACGCTCTTGTTGGGGGCCAGCGCGTCACGGCTCTGATCGACGTAACCAAGCTGCACGGTCTCGCCCAGCCGCAACGTGCCGGCATCCGGCGACTCCTGACCGGTGATCATGCGGAACAGCGTGGTCTTCCCGGCTCCGTTCGGTCCGATCACGCCAACGATCCCGCCGCGCGGCAAGGTAAACGACAGATCGTCCATGAGCAGCAGGTCACCGTACGCCTTCCGCACGCCGCGCGCTTCGACGACGAGGTCGCCGAGACGCGGACCGGGAGGAATGTAAATCTCGACCTGCTCGATCTTCTGCGCCGTGTCTTCGTTGAGCAGCTGCTCGTAGGCAGTGAGACGCGCTTTGCCCTTGGACTGGCGGGCACGCGGCGACATTCGAATCCATTCGAGCTCGCGTTGCAACGTCTTCTGCCGCTTGGTCTCCGACTTCTCCTCGAGCGCCAGCCGCTGCTGCTTCTGATCGAGCCACGACGAGTAGTTGCCCTTCCACGGAATGCCGGATCCACGATCGAGCTCGAGGATCCACTCGGCGGCGTTGTCGAGGAAGTAGCGATCGTGCGTCACGGCGACGACCGTGCCCTTGTATTCCTTGAGGAAGCGCTCGAGCCATGCCACCGATTCCGCGTCGAGATGGTTGGTCGGCTCGTCGAGGAGCAGCAGATCGGGCGACGTCAGCAGCAGACGGCATAGCGCCACGCGACGCCGTTCGCCGCCCGATAGCTTCGTGACATCGGCGTCGGGTGGCGGGCACCGCAGCGCGTCCATCGCGAGCTCGAGCTGCGAGTCGATCTCCCACGCGTTGACGGAGTCGATCTTGTCCTGCAGGCGGCCCTGCTCTTCGAGCACCTTGTCCATCTGCTCGGGTGTCAGATCCCCACCGAGCTTCATGTTCAGCTCATCGTAGCGATCGAGGAGCGCCTTGGTGGCCGCGACGCCTTCCTCGACGTTGCCCTTCACATCCTTGTTCGGATTGAGCTGCGGCTCCTGGTGAAGGAACCCGACCGTGATGCCGTCGGCCGGGAAGGCCTCGCCGATGAACTCAGTGTCTTCGCCCGCCATGACCTTCAGCAGCGAGCTCTTGCCCGCGCCGTTGAGGCCGAGCACGCCGATCTTCGCGCCGGGCAGGAACGACAGCCAGATGTCTTTGAGAACGACGGAGTCGGGAGGATGAACCTTCCCGAGACCCTTCATTGTGTAGATGTATTGCATGTTGTTAGGTAGTAGCTGGTAGTCGGTAGCTGGTAGTCGCTAGCTGGTAGTCGGTAGCGAGCTGGCGGCTCCGCCGGTGGCGATTCCACTAGCTACGAGCCCGGCTACCACCTAACGGCTACCAGCTACCACCTGACGGCTACCAGCTGCCTGCAACCTTTGAGTATATCTGAGGGGTCAGTGCACGCGGCTGCTGCCGGCGCCTGCGGTCGAGATATCGCGGACGGGAGACGTGACGATGCGGCGGCCCTGGACCAGGATTTCCATCCGCAGCCCGATGCCAATCCAGCCGACTTTGAGGAAACTCCCGCCGACGCTGGCGCCACTGAAATGCGCAGGTGTGAGACTTGGGAAAAACTCGCCACCCTCGACTAGGACCGCATCGCCGGCCGAGACGATGATGCGATACAAGGAGTTGCGTGTATGCACGTGCAGGGTCGTCATAGGCGCCAGATCCCTCAGGTGCACGCCGTGCGTGGTAGCCACGGCTGCGGTGAATCCGGCTAACGTCGCCGTGCGAGTGATCGACGTGGACTCGTCCATCGAACCTGGTTTCCCGCGCCCATTTTACGCTCGTTTCACGGCCGACCTTATCCGGGATATTCCTGAGATTAGGGCCGTCCGGGCTCTACATGAGGGTGGGTTAAAGACCCGCCTCTACTTCGTGCTCTGTGTTTCCGGCAACAGCGACACGATCGTGTGCCGCTGGAGCGGGAAATACTTCTTGAGTGCGTCGTGGATGTTCTGCTGCGAGAGCGATTCGGCCCGCTCGAGTCGCAGTGGGATGCGGCGCGCGTCGCGACCCAGCAAATGGACTGTCTGCAGCGAGTTCAGCCAGTAGCCGTTCTGCAGCAGCGCATCCTGCAGGCTGTTCTTCTCCTGCTCCTTGATGGCTTGCACGTCTGCAGCCGACGGGCCCTCTTTCTGCAGCCGCTCGATTTCGGTGAGAACCGCCGTGGTGAGGCTCTCCACGTTTTCCGGCGCACTGCCGAACTGCACGCTGGTCGCTCCGTACCCGGGCTGTGGCGACGTGTTGGTGTAACCGACGCTGACCGAGTACGTCCCGCCAAGCCTTTCGCGCAAGATGTCCCGCAGCCGCATCTCCAATACGGACGTCGCCGCCTGCACGCGATGCGTCTCGAGCTCGTCGAGTCCGGTATCTGCGAAGAACGACATCACGGTCTGGCTGCGTGGCTCCTGGCCTTTGGTCACCTTCTCGCGGACGGTGTTCATCGGGAACTGCAGCCGCATGTCGCCAAAGTTCGCAGTGCGGGCCCCGCGCGACGGCAGCGAGCCGAGATACGTCGCGAGCAGCGGCGTCACATCGTCAACTTTGAATGCGCCGACGAAGAAGAACGTGAAGTCAGCGGCGTTGGCGAAACGCTGCTTGTAGAACTCCATCATCTTCCCCGCGTCGAGGCCCGGCAGATCTTCGAGCTTCAGCTGGCGCGCCGTGTAGTGATCCATCGTGTTGATTCGGCGTACCCGCTCGGAGAACACCGCGCCAGGGCTCTGCGCTTGATTGGCCAGGTTGGCCTCGAGCCGCTGCTTGAGCAGCGCGAATGCCGTCGGATCCTGGTTCGGTGCAGTGAACTCGAGATAGACCAACTGCAGCGCGGTCTCGAGATCCTTCGGCGTGCTCGATCCGGTGATGCCTTGCGTCGTGCTCGACAGTGACGGCGATGCGTTGGCGATCTTCCCCGCGAGCAACTTGCCGAGATCGGTTGGCGTGAACCCGCCGACGCCACCGAGACTCACCAGCGACGTCGCCAGCGACGCGTTGTTGTAGTCGGCGGCGGACGCGAGCGACAACCCCCCGCGCGAGTATGAGGTGAAGATGATCTGATCGTTTCTGAAGTCGGTGGGCTTGAGCCATACCTCGACGCCGTTCGCCAGCGTCACGACCGTCACGCCGATCTCGGGGATTTCGCGACGGGAGCTCACGGTGCCCGGAGCGGGCGCCTTGGCGAGCAACGCGCGGCCGGCCATCTCGTCGCGCCACGGCGTGACGGTGGCGGTCAGACCCGCACTCAGCGCGTCGCGCAGCATCGGCTCGGTGACCGCGGCAAGTCCGGGCTTCTCCGGCGCCGACGCGATGACCACGCGGTTGTTCTCGGTAATCATCTCGCGCGCCAGCGTCGCGAGCTCCGTTGTGGTGAAGGTCGCGAGGAATTTCCGGGCCAGGTCCACTTCGATGACGATGCCCGGCGCAGCCTCGGCGTTCAAATAGTGACGAATCAGCTCGGCCGCGAGAGGTCCGCTCTGTGACTTGTCGCGTTCGTTGTAGGCCCGTTCGTAGCCGGCGAGCGTGCTGCGTTTAGCGCGATCAAGCTCCGCCTCACCGAAGCCGTGTTGTCGTACACGGGCCATCTCTTGCGTGATCGCGCTGAGACCGCGCGCGATGCCGCCATCCTTCACCCGCGCCGACACAGAGAACGCTTCGATGGTCCGCCCCAGCGTATCGTCGCCCGCCGACGCGCTCAGGAAAGCCGCATCAGGCTGACGGGCAATCTCGCTGAACCGCGAGTTGATCATCTGGAAGACCAGACCTTCGGCCAGCGACCGTCGATAGTCGGCCATTGTCCGCAGGTCGGTGAGCGGACGCTTGTACATCAGCGTCACCGACGAGGCCTGCGCTTCCTTGTCAGACACCGAGACATAGCGGGTGTCCTGATGGGGAGGAATCTCGTACACCGGCCGCGTCGCCGCCGGTCGCGAGGGCATACTCGAGAAGTTCTTGCGGACCAGCGCCTCGGCGGCGGCCACCTCGATGTCGCCGACGACGATCACTGCCATGCGATCGGGACGATACTGGTTCTGATAGAAATCCCGCAGCCGTTGCGCCGGGAAGCTCTTGAGAATTTCCGGCGTGCCGATCGGCAGTCGATTGATGTAGCGCGACGTGCCGAACAGCGCCTTCATCTGCGGCTCTTGCATGCGCGTGCCGGCGCCCAGCCGTCCGCGCCACTCTTCGATCACGACGCCCCGCTCGCGATCGATCTCCTCGGGATCGAGCGTCAGCCCTCCCGCGAAGTCACTGAGCGCCTCGAAGCCACGTTCGAGGACGCCGGCCTTTTCAGTCGGCACATCGAGCATGTACACGGTCTCGTCGAAGCTGGTGTACGCGTTGACATGGGCGCCGAACTGCGCGCCGATCGACTCGAGATAGGAAACCAGCTCGCCCGGCTTGAAATGGGCCGTGCCGTTGAACGCCATGTGCTCGACCACATGCGCGAGGCCCTGCTGGTCGTCGTCTTCGTCGACCGAGCCGGCTTTCACCGCCAGCCGCAACATCACGCGATCGTTGGGCAGCGCGTTGTGCCGGATGAAGAACGTGATGCCATTCGGCAGCGTGCCGGTGCGAATGGCAAGGTCCAATGGGAGCGGAGCCGTCAGGTCCTGCGCGGACGCCGGACCGCCAACCAGAAGCAATGCGCCGACGAGGTATGCTGCCTGGATGCGGCTCAAGATCAGACGGCTCGATTCCACAGTGTCCCTCCCCAGTTACGGTACCAGCGAAGCGGCCGGCTTCGATCTGGCGGCGGCCCACGACATGGTCGTCGCCCCGCGGCAGATCACCCTGGTCCGGACCGGCCTCGTCATCGAGGTGCCGACCGGGTACTTCCTCGCGATTTTCGCCCGAAGCAGCACGCCACTCAAGCGAGGACTGATCGTGGCCAACGGCGTCGGAGTCCTCGATCCCGACTATTCTGGCCCGAATGACGAGGTGATGATTCAGGTGATGAACGTCACTGATACAGCTGTGAAAATCAGCGGCGGCGATCGTCTTGCGCAGGGCATTGTCCTGCCGGCACCACGGGTCCACTGGGACGAAGTGAGCGAGATCCGGGAGGTCACGCGGGGGGGGTTTGGGAGCACAGGCACCACATAGCCATCGGGCCAGGAGGCAAAGGACCTCGACGTGGTTCGAAGAATTCTGCACGTGGACATGGACGCGTTCTACGCGTCTGTCGAGCAGCGCGACAATCCCACGCTGCGGGGCAAGCCGGTAGCCGTCGGCGGCGAACCTGATAAGCGCGGCGTCGTCGCTGCCGCCAGCTACGAAGCACGCAAGTACGGCGTTCGATCAGCAATTCCAATGTCGCGCGCAGTACGGCTGTGCCCGTCACTTGTCATCGTGCACCCGGATTTTCACAAGTACCGGGCCGTGTCGCAGCAAGTGTTTGCAATCTATCGAAGTGTCACACCACTCGTCGAGCCGTTGTCGCTGGATGAGGCCTATCTCGATGTCACCGAGAACAGCTGGGGTGAGACCCTGGGCATGAATGTCGCGAAGCGGTTGAAAAACGAGATTCACGCCGCGACCGGACTCACTGCATCCGCCGGTGTCGCGCCCAACAAGTTCCTGGCGAAGATTGCGTCCGGTTGGCAGAAACCCGATGGATTGACTGTCGTTGCCCCCGGGCGCGTCGAGCAGTTTCTGCAGGGGCTGCCGGTTGACGCGCTGTGGGGCGTCGGCCCTGTCACGGCACGCAAGCTGCGCGCGCATGGAATCGACAAACTGGTCGACGTCAGAGCGGCCGATCCCGACGGACTCCGAGCCATCGTCGGTTCGCTCAGCGAATGGTTGAAACAGCTTGCACAGGGGATCGACGACCGGCCTGTCGTCTCTGACTACGAGCCCAAGTCGTCGGGCAGCGAGAACACATTCGAGACCGATCTCAAAGAGCTCTCCGAGATTCGCGAGGAGATCGAAAGCATGGCTCGCGGCACGGCCAAATGGCTGGCCAAGCGCGATCTCTATGCGCGGACGGTGACGATCAAGGTCCGCTACAACGACTTCACCACCATCACGCGCAGCCATTCGCAACCGGCGTGCCGAGACGAAGCGACGATCGTGCGCCGTGCGATTGCGCTGCTCGACAAGACGGAAGCCGGGCGGCGGCCGATCCGGCTGCTCGGCGTCAGCGTGCACAATTTGAGCGAGACACCTGCCGTGTTCCCGTCAGGCCCACCCCGCCTGCCCTTCGACGATGAACCAGACCTGAACCTTTGACTGAGACCTTTGAC
>DAINQP010000048.1:0-4809 GCA_036742665.1 Vicinamibacterales bacterium
TGCCAGCTATGCGGCACCGAGGCCCCGATGAGCCGGGGCCGCACCTGTTGGCGCGCCAGGCCAGGGGCGCGGTCGTGGCGCTCCACCTCCTATCCTCGGACCGCCGGACGGCGTGCAGCCACTGCCGATTGACCTGTTTACATCGAAGAACTTCTACAAGGACAAGGCGAACTGGCTGGACAAGCGCTATTACCGCTGCAACAACCCGCGTCAGCTTTACGGCATGTGGGATCAGCAGCGCATCGGGCCCAAGCCGCCTGAGTCCGCGTCGTGGGGAAACTGCAACGACGATTGGCCGCGCGAGCGCATCGTCAGCCCGTATCCGTACAAGACCGCGAAGGAGCACTACGAGGCGCTGATGGCGCAGGCCAAGGCGAAGGGCGGCCCGACGGTGTATACGAAGGCGACCGTGCCGGACTGGGATGGCTACTACTCGCGTGATGGCGCCGCCGACCGCGGCTCGGAATGGATCTGGGGTGTGACGCAGGCGCCGACCGTGCTCGCGCTGCTCACGCCTGAGTATCAGAAACGCATGGTGCAGACCGCGTATCACGAAGCGGTCACCAATGCGCCTCAGTGGAGCGCGTCGTTCTGCTGGCCCGAAGGATTCATCCGCTGGTGGTCGCAGCCGTCACAGGCGGGAAACTTTCAGCTGACGATGACGCCGTGGAACATCCAGTTCCTGTCGGGCATCGCCGACAATTTCCTCCGTCAGGTGATGGTTGGCAAGCAGCACGTGCAGAAAGTGCCGCAGTGGTACGGCGAGACGATCGGCTTCTGGGACGGCACGACGCTGGTCACGTGGACCGCGAACATCCAGGCCTGGCAGCTGTCGCATGCGATGTTCGAGACCAGCGACAAGCTCCAGACCATCGAAACGTTCAAGCCCGCGCTCGACGCCAGTGGCAAGTTCATCGGCCTCGATCACGAGACGATCTTCTACGATCCGGATGCCTTCATCACGCCGGTGCGTGCGTCGTTCCGTTTCGCCCGGCGCGCGACGCCTGACGATCCCGACCGCCGGTACAACTTCATCGAGTGTCTGAGTAACATCTTCAACACCGACGGCCGGCCAAAGCAGACGACGGCGTCAGACCCGCGATTCGTGGATTACTACGGACGGCCCTGGGCGAAGAACTGGGAGCAGAACTTCGAGAAGGGCTGGGACAAGCCGCAGGACGAGCTGCCCTCGGCGATTACCGACATCTTCAAATAGCGCTGCGGATTATTTCCCGGCGCGGCTCATGCCGATGACGCCGGATAATAAGGGTTGCGGAGGAGTTATGCATACGCGCACAGTCAAATCCTCGGTGATAGCCGCGTCGCTGGCGATGCTGGCGGTCGTGCTGCAGGTCACCGTCTCGGCACATCATTCGTTTGCGATGTACGACCAGAAGAAGGTCGTGACGCTCACCGGCGTCGTCAAGCAGTTCGTGCCGCAGGCCAATCACGCCGAGATCCACTTCATGCTGCTTGCCGACGATCACAAGTCGCTGTTGAAGGGGAAGGACGGCAAGTATGTGGAATGGGGTCTCGAGATGGCGGGCACCGCGCAGCTCGAGCGGCAGGGCATCACGCCGGCGACGTTCGGCCCCGGCACGGTGTTCAGCGTGCACATGAATCCACTGCGTGATGGCTCGAACTTCGGCGCGCGCGTCGGCGCACTGGTCAAGTGCCCGGTCGATCCCGCGTCGAACAAGCCGAAGCTGCCCGAGCCGGGCAAGCACTGCGACTCGGTCCAGGGAATGACGATCACTGGCGGCACGAGCTTCTAGTTCGTCGTGTCCGCCCTCAGGCGGACTGTCTTCGAAGGGCCGCCGCTTCGGCGGCCCTTTTTATCTGCGGTCACCACACAACCACATCTCGACGTAGTGTCCGCCCTCAGGCGGACGGACATATAGTCATGCCATGGACGGCGTTGAGTTCCGGCACGTGTCCTACCGCATCCGCGGCGGAGCACCCATCCTCGACGACTTTTCGCTGACGGTCGGCAGCGGCGAGACGTTCGCGCTGGTCGGCGCGAGTGGTGCGGGCAAGACGACCGTGCTCAAGCTGGTGAACCGGCTGCTGCTGCCCGACGCTGGAGACGTGCGCGTGCAGGGCATCGATACGCGCGAGTGGGATCCGATTCGCTTGCGCCGATCGGTCGGCTACGTGATTCAGGATGTCGGCCTGTTTCCGCACCTCACCGTCGCCGACAATGTTGCCGTCGTGCCGCGGCTGGAGCAGTGGCCCGAGGATCGCGTGACCGCACGCGTGCGCGAACTGCTCGATCTGATCGGACTTGCACCGGAGATGTATATGCAGCGCTGGCCCGACGAACTTTCCGGCGGCCAGCGTCAGCGTGTCGGCGTCGCGCGTGCGCTGGCGGTCGATCCGCCAGTGCTGCTGATGGACGAACCGTTCGGTGCGCTCGATCCGATCACGCGTCGTCAGTTGCAGCAGGAATATCGGCGCATTCAAGCGCGCGTCGCCAAGTGCGTCATCCTCGTGACGCACGACATGGCCGAAGCGCTGGCGCTTGCGGATCGCATCGGCGTCCTGGACGAAGGGCGGCTGATCTGGTGCGGCACATCGCCATCGATTACCCAGTCGGACGATCTGCGCGTCCGTGCGCTCGTTGAATCAGTCCGTCCGACATGACCGCTCTGGTTCGCTTCTGGCTCACGCACCAGCAGGAGGTCGCGACGCTTGTCGCCGAACACATTCTGCTGGTCGCGATCTCGACCGCGATCGCGGTGGCGATTGGGGTGCCGTTGGCGATCTTTGCGACGCGTCGTCCGCGGCTCGCGGCGCCGCTCGTCGCGATAGCCAACGTCGTGCAGACAGTGCCGAGTCTGGCGATGTTTGGCTTCCTGCTCCCCGTGCCACTCATCGGCGGCGTCGGCGCCCGTGCGGCACTCGCGGTGCTCACCCTTTACGGACTTCTTCCGATCGTGCGCTCGACGATCGTCGGCATCACCGGCATCGATCCGTCGATACGGCTCGCCGGATTGGCGATGGGCATGACACCGCGTCAACTGATGCGTCAGATCGAGTTGCCGCTGGCGCTGCCATCGATTGTCGCCGGCATCCGCGTGGCGGCTGTGGTCGGCGTCGGCTCTGCGACCATTGCCGCGGCGATCGGCGCCGGTGGTCTCGGCCAGTACATTTATCGAGGCCTGTCGATGGTGGACTCGACAGTGATCCTTGCCGGCGCGATCCCGGCGGCGCTGCTGGCACTAATCGTGGACGGCAGCCTGCTCTGGCTCGAGCGACGCTTGTCGGCGCGTCGGCGCGTTCGATCGCGGCGGGCTGTCGTCGCAGTCGCCGCCTCGCTGGCGATCGTCGTGCTGGCTGCAAGCGCACTCTGGGCGACCCGCTCACCCGGGGCGATCGTCGTCGGCTCGAAGAACTTCACCGAACAACTGATCCTCGCCGAGATTCTCGCGCAGGCCATCGAGCGCGAGACAGGCTTGCCGGTCCAGCGGCGATTGAATCTCGGTGGCACCTTGATCTGCGACCGCGCGCTCCTCACCGGCGACATCGACGTGTATGTTGAATACACCGGCACGGCGCTGACCGCGATCTTTCATCAGCCCGCCGCGAACGATCCGAAGACGGTGACCGATACGGTTCGCGATCTGTATTCCCGCTCGGGCCGCACGCTGCTGCCGCCGCTCGGGTATGACAATACATTCGCGATTCTGGTCCGCGGTGACGATGCCCGCACACGTGGTCTGCGCACGATCGACGACGCAGCGCGCGTGGCGCCGCAGTGGCGGGCGGGGTTCGGCTATGAGTTTCTGGAACGGCCGGATGGCTATGCCGGTCTGGCGAAGAGCTACGGGCTGACGTTCCGCAGTCCGCCGCAGGTGATGGACCTGACGCTCAGTTATCGAGCACTCGCGTCACGACAGGTTGATCTCATCGCCGGCGATGCGACAGCAGGCCTCATCAAAGGCCTGGATCTATTTCAGCTCGAGGACAACCGTCGCTACTTTCCGCCGTACGATGCCGTCCCGGTCGCACGTGCCGAGACACTGTTGCGCTATCCACAGGTGCGAAAAGCGCTCGAGGGACTTGCCGGTCGCATCACAGCCGATGACATGCGCGAGATGAACTACGCGGCCGATGCGCTGAAGCAGAACCCCGCCGACATCGCACGGCGCTTCGTCGAGCGACTTCACTGACTTCTTCGATGGTCCGGCTGAAGCCGGACACTACACGCGCGTCCGCCTGAAGGCGAAATACTACGCAGTACGCGCGAGGGTGAGCGCGAAGCCAGCGTCGCGGTCGGTCCACTGCGCCATCGACTCGAATCCGCTGTCCCGGAGCTGTTTCACGAACCCGTCGGGCGTGTACTTGTAGGAGCTTTCGGACCAGATCCCCTCGCCCTCGCGCAGCGTGAAGTCCAGGCCGACACCCTCGATTCGCACGCGCTGCTCGCGTGTCGAGACGAGGAACATGTCCATGCGCGAGCAGGCCGCATTCCAGACCGCGCGATGACGGAACGCGCGCAGATCGAAATTGCCGCCCAGCTCGCGGTTGATCCGCAGAAGGACATTCAGATTGAAGGCGGCGCTCACGCCAAGCGGGTCGTCGTAGGCCAGCTGCAGGTCGGGTTCGGGTTTGACGAGATCCGCGCCGATGAGGAACGCATCGCCGGGTGCGAGTGAGGCGGCGATGCGGCTGAGCAGTGTTGCGGACCCGCGCTGATCGAAATTGCCGATGTTCGAGCCGAGAAACAGCACCAGCGTGCGGTCACCCGATTCCTGGCGCATGATCGTGTCGTCTTCGACGCGCCCGAACGCGTCGTCTTCGACGCGC
>DAINQP010000048.1:4909-29143 GCA_036742665.1 Vicinamibacterales bacterium
GTCGTCTTCGACGCGCCCGAACGCGTCGTCTTCGACGCGCATGATCGCGTCGAGGCCGTCCTCGAACGGCGCCTGGTGGGTGACGACGCTGAGGTTGAGGGCGTCGGACAAGGTGTGCGCCGCGCGCGCCAGTGCGCCGGCGGATACATCGACCAGATGCGCGATTAACGGCTCCGATGTGCCGTCGACGAGCGTCTTCAGCTTGCGGCCGTCGCCCGGACCGAGCTCGACGAGGCGCGTGAGGTCCGGCAGGTGAGCGAAGATTTCCGTGCGGTGACGTTCGAGCAGCAGCATCTCGGCGCGCGTGATCGCGTACCACGGGAGTTCGCAGATCGCGTCGAACAAGGCCGAGCCGAGCGCGTCGTAGAGATACATCGACGGCAGTTGCCGGGGCGTAAGTTGCAGATAGTGGCGCACATCCTCTGCAAAGGCCGAGACCATCGTCGATGGAGTCATGGTCGCACGCACCTGAACGTGGCGTAGACGTAGGGATATCGCGGCCGGAACCAGTTGCGGAACGTCGGCCGGATCAACTCGCGCGCCGTCGCCGGTGACGCGCCTTTCATCACGACGTGCTCGCCATCGAAGAAGTCCGCAGAGTACTCCGGATACGAGGGCATCGGGTGGAAACCTGGGAACGGTGCGAAGACCGTGTTCGTCCACTCCCAGCCGTTGCCGACGAGATCGTCCACGCCCCAGGCGCTGCGGCCGGCTGGACGCGATCCGGCGGGTTCGGGATCCCAGCTCGCGAAATCGAAGACGCCATGATCGCGTGACGGAATCGCCTCGCCCCACGGATACCTGCGCTCGATGCCGTCAGATGTGCCGTATGCCGCACGCTGAAACTGCGCCTCGGTCGGCAGGAGCCATCCGCGCCACTCGGCATAGGCGCTGGCGTCCGCGTGGCTGACATAGACCGGCCACGACAGCGGCAGCGGAATCAGATCGAACATGCCGCGCCAGTACCACGCGTCACCGTGCCGCTCCCAGAACAGCGGCGCCGGTCCGCCCTGGTTCACGAACTCGAGATAGTCGGTGTTGGTGACGTTGTGCCGCTGCAGTGTGAACGCTGCGACATCGGCGGCAAGATGCGGTCGCTCGTTGTCCCATCCGAAGCGAAGTGCATCGTCGTCGAGCCCGAGCGTCACGCGGCCGGCCGGAACCTCGATCCACTCCTGCGCGGGTACGACGCCGTCGACCACCGGCTGATAGTCCTGCGGACGGCGCTTCTGATCGAGGGGAAGGCGATGCCACATGTAGAGCAGCGTCTCCTGATGCATCGCCTCGTGTTCGAGGATGGTGAAGGCGGCCTCTGCTCGGTTCAGCAGCGGATCGCCCGGCCGGTCGAGATCATCGCGCTCGAGCGCCGCACGAACGTGGCGGTCGGCTTCGGCGGCAAACTGCTGCACCGTCGCGCGGGACGGCCATTGATGTCCGCTGCTTCGTGCGGCCTGATCTTCCGATGGGTCGATGCCGCGCGCGAACAACATTTCGAGGCCAGCGTCGATGCTGGGGCCGCCAAGGGCGCGCTTGACCAGTGTGTTGAAACTGAAAGCCGGCAGGTGGCCTTCGTAAAAGACGATCGGATGGCGGAGATCGATGGGACGGCTGTAGTACGCCGTGTCTGCAACGAGATCGAACAGCCGCTGTGATCGCGTGCGGTTCCGCGAGTACCAGTCGCTGAATCGTTCTGACGACGCCGTGCCACGCATGTGATCGCGGCTGGCCGCTCGGGCGGTCATGGATCGAGCGTATCATGCGCGCTCGGCATGCAAACTCATCCACCGTTATGTAACAACCCGGCAAACGGATTGCTTGACTGCGGCGCCTGGAGGACACATGGCCGTTGACGTGCGCAAGGGGCAGGGCGACGTGAAACTCACACGCGAGGAGTTCGAACGTCGCTTGCGCGAACGGTTCTACGATCCCGACTTCGAGAAGGTCGCGGGCCAGATTGCGGACGTCATCGACGTCGCGTGGAAGGCCTACGACGAGTACCACAAGAGCCCACGCACGCGAAAAGCCGGACCGGGTTTCGCGAACCCGGATTTCGAGCTCGCGGTCGAATGGCTCGAGACGCGCGAGCAGATTCACCAGGCCACGCGTCAGCACACTGATGCCAGCCGCCGCGGCCGCGTGCTGATCGTCAGCGGCGCGGCACGGCACGATCAGACGTGTCCGGGCGAGATGTCAAAGACCTTCCGGCTGGCCTCACTTGCCCGCGAAGAAGTCGAGCGCGCGGGCGTCGAGTGCGATTTTCTCGATCTGAGTCTGCTCACCGCACAGTACGGCCGGCAGATACTTCCTTGCAAAGCGTGTGTATCCACGGCGATGCCGCTCTGCCATTGGCCATGTTCGTGTTATCCGAACCATGCCATGGGTCAGGTGAATGACTGGATGCACGAACTGTATCCGCGCTGGGTCGCGGCGCACGGCGTGATGATCGTCACGCCGGTGTACTGGTATCAGGCGCCAAGCGTGCTGAAGCTGATGATCGATCGGCTGGTGTGCGCAGATGGCGGCAACCCGGATCCGACGACGACACGCGGGAAGGGTGTGCACGAGGCGAAGGAGCTCGAGCTCGCGGGATGGAATTATCCCCGCCATCTCGCCGGGCGCGTCTTCGCCGTCGTCGTTCATGGCGATGCGGTGGGCGCGGAAACGCTTCGTCGCTCGTTGAGCGACTGGCTGTGCGACATGAAGCTGGTGCCGGCGATGCGGCAAGGCGGGATCGATCGCTACATCGGCTACTACGAGCCGTATGCGACGAGTCACGCGGCGCTCGACGAAGATACTGCCGTGCAGCAGGAGGTACGTAATGCGGCGAAGGCGGTCGTCGAAGCCGTCGCGCTCACACGCGCCGGACACTTCCCGCAGCCGGAGCCGGATAACGATCCACGACCGAAGTAAGAGTTGTAGTCCGGCTATAGCCCGACCTTCGATAGTCGTGCTCCGACGGCGCTGCGATCCGGCAGGCCCACAGCCAATGATGTCTCCGCGTCCGCGGGCCTCCGCGTTGCGCGAGACACGCGAAGTCAGCTCGGAGATAATCACGCCATGCCTCACGACGCCATTCGCGATCACCTCGTCCGCGTGCTCGACTGGGAAGAGGCGCACGTTGGATTCGACAAGGCCATTGACGGCATTCCCGCCGACAAGCGCGGTGTGAAAGCGCCGGGGTTCGAGTACTCGGCGTGGCAACTGCTCGAGCACATGCGCCTCGCGCAGGACGACATCCTCGACTTCTGCGTGAACCCCAAGTACGTGCACACCATGAAGTGGCCAGACGATTACTGGCCGGCTGCAGAGCCACCGAGCGCGAACGCGTGGAAGGAGAGCATTGCCTCATTTACGCAGTCGCGCGACAAGATCAAGGCGGTGGCCCGCGACGTTGAAGATCTGACGGCGAAAGTGCCCACCGGCAAGGCCAACCAGACGTACCTGCGCGCAATTCTCCTTGTCATCGACCACTCGGCCTATCACGTTGGTCAATTGATCGCGTTGCGCCGAGCACTCGGCATCTGGAAGTGATCCGTTCTCGCGTCCGTGTCTGGCGAGGTCGAGCGCGCCGCACAGCTGTGGTCACGACGTTCCGTCACTGTTAAATCTCTCCACGCCTGAGTCAGACGTCACGCCGCGTTCATCACATCGTGGCAGACTACCGGTTTGAAACAACGGGAGGTATTCGATGAGTGTTGCGACATCGACCCTGCTGGGACGGCCGCTGTGGTACGAGCTGATGACCACGGATATGAAAGGGGCCGAAGCGTTCTACCGAAACGTGGTTGGCTGGTCAACGAAGCCATTCGAGGGCGCGGGCCAGCCGTACACGATGTTCAACCGCGGCACTGATGCGTCGTCTGTGGGCGGCGTGATGACGAAACCCGACGAGGTGAAGGCACCGCCGTTCTGGGCCATGTATATCGGAGTGCCGAAGCTCGAGGAAGCAGTGGCGCAGATCAAGAAACACGGTGGCCGGACGCACACCGAAGTCATTACGGTGCCAAACGTCGGCCGCATGCAGTTGATGGAGGACCCGCAGGGCGCGGTGTTCTACATCATCGAACCGTCAAGCAGCGAGCAACGTCCGGAGAACGCGCCCGAGGTTGGCGAGGCGTCGTGGCACGAGCTGATGACGACCGACTGGAGCGCTGCGATGAAGTTCTACGAGCAGGTGTTCCACTGGCAACCGAGCGAGAAGATGGACATGGGGGAGATGGGAACCTACCAGATGTTCAATCGCCCGCACGGCATGATCGGCGGCATCATGAACAAGCCGCCGCAGATGGCCAATGTGCCACCGAACTGGCAGATCTACTTCCGCGTGCCCGACGTACACGCTGCCGCAGAGCGCGTGAAGGCGAACGGTGGACAGATTCTCAATGGGCCGATGGAAGTGCCTGGGGGCGACTGGGTGGTCAACGCGATGGATCCACAGGGAGCGGCCTTCGGACTGCATTCGAAGAAGGCCGGATAGCGGCGTCAGTCGCGGGCGATCATCGCCTGGAAGTCCTCGTACCGCATGCCGATGTTCTGGTGAAATGCCGTGGCGAATGCGGCACCACGCGCGAGGTCCTGCAGCAGCGTGACGACAGCCGCCGCGCTGCGTAGCTCCGTCATGCGGCGGACGGCCTTCGCGCTGAGCGCGTACGCGACCTCAGCATCCTCACCGGAAAGGCCGGAGAAGCTGCGGTGCAGTTGCTGCAGCGCTGGCCGCGCCCGTGTCGCGGCCAGCACACGCTCCGCCTCTTCAGCGCCGCCGCGCTCCAGGTGCGTCGCTAGTCCTTCATTGAGCCACACCGGGACATTTCGCCCACCGAGCATGAGGACGACAGCGTGCACGAACTCGTGACCGAGCACGCGATCGAGCTCCTCGGTCTGCTCGAGCGCTCCACGCATCGGCACATGAATGCGGCCGTCATATGCCGCTGCCGTCCATGACGGCATGCGCGTGATGTCGCGGAATTGCTGCTCGGTGTAGAGCACGACGGTGATCGGGTTTGGCGGATACGCCGTGAGCGTCTGGCCGATCCGCCAATACTGCTCTTCGAGCCGATCGACGGCGCGTCGGGCGAGCAGTTCATCCCCTGGCCCCTCGAACCGCACCGCGAAGTGGGCGCCGCGCGCCTCGTAGAAACGGCTCTGGAGCGACGTCTCTTTCTGCCACTCGCCAAGCCGCGCTTCGATCTCGGTGGCCCCCGGCGCATACTTCAACGCCGCTTCGTAGACCTCGATGGCTTCCTTCAACCGGCCGGCGCGATAGTGCAGCTCTCCCAGCCACTCCGACGCGCCTCGATACCGCGGGTTGAGCCTGAGCGCTTTCTCGAACCATTCCTGTGCGTCGGCATTGCGTCCGAGCATGAACGCCGCCATCCCGGCGCCGAAGCGCAGGCTCGGGTCGCGCGGAAGGATTGCCGACGCCGCGGTGAAGGTATCGAGCGCATCGCCGAAACGCCGCTCGTCCAGCGCCTTGGCTGCTTCCTGCGCCAACGCCGCAGGATCCCCCCTCGGGCCCGATTTGGCGGTCGCACTGCCAGGAAGACTGAGTGCCAGCAGGCAGACGATGAGCGTAAACGGGTTTCGCACGACAGCGCCTGCTGCAAGAAAGGCACCTCAGCGCGCGCAGTGACTGAATCGAATGATTTGCCGCCGGAGTGGTCGGACAGCCGGCCAGATTCCGGACGGCTCCAGAGTAAGTTCCGCCTGGGCACAGACTCCCGAACTCGGATTACGATGCCTATATCCAGCGTGAACTCACGACTCTCGCAGCTTCAGCCGTATCCCTTTGAGAAACTACGGGCGCTGCTGGCCGGCCAGGCGCCGGCTGGCCGCCCGATTCCGCTGTCCATTGGCGAACCGCAGCACGCGACGCCTGAACTGGTCCGCCAGGCGATTGCCAATCATCTCGACGGACTCTCGTCGTATCCCGCAACGGCGGGGCACGAGCACGTGCGCCGCGCCATCGCGGCATGGTTCCAGCGGCGCTACACACTGAAACCGCTGGATTTGCGCCAGGTGCTGCCGGTCAACGGCACGCGTGAAGCGCTGTTTGCCTTCGGCCAAGCGGTGATCGATCCGGCACGTGCGAACCCGGTTGTCGTGTCGCCGAACCCGTTCTATCAGATCTATGAGGGCGCGGCGCTGCTCGCCGGCGCCGAGCCGCTGTTTCTCAATCAGACCGAGGACACTGGCTTCGCGTTGGACCTCGATTCGTTGACGAAACAGCAGTGGGCGCGCACCCAGTTGCTCTATGTATGCTCGCCGGCCAACCCGTCGGGCCGCGTGCTGACGCTCGACGAATGGCGCGCCCTCTTCGACCGCGCCGACACGTACGGTTTCGTGATCGCATCCGATGAGTGCTACTCGGAGATCTACGACGAGCGGCCGCCGCTCGGCGCGCTCGAGGCCGCACAGCGGCTTGCACGCGACGGCTTCCCGAACCTTGTCGTTTTCAACAGCCTGTCGAAGCGATCGAATGCGCCTGGGTTGCGGGCGGGTGCGGTCGCGGGCGATGCGAGGCTCCTCGAGCGGTTTCTGCTGTATCGCACCTATCACGGATGCGCGATGAGCCTGGTCGTCCAGCAGGCCAGTATCGCGGCCTGGAACGATGAGGCGCATGTCGCCGACAATCGCCGGCAGTATCGCGAGAAGTTCGACACGCTCGTCCCGATGCTGCAGCCGGTGATGCACGCACCGCGCCCGGAGGCGGGCTTCTACCTCTGGGCACGAATTCCCGGTGGAGACGACGAAGCGTTTGCCAAAGCGCTGTTCGCGGAGACGCACGTTACGGTGCTTCCCGGACAATATCTGGCGCGCGACGCACACGGCACCAACCCCGGACGTGGTTATGTGCGCATGGCGCTCGTGCCGGCGCTGACCGATTGCCTCGAGGCAGTCCAGCGCATTATCGCGTTCTCTCACAGCTATGCCGACTGACATGACTCACGTACTGGAATCACTGATTGACGAAGCCTTTGAACGCCGCGCCGAGATCACGTCTGGTAAGGTGCCTGCGGAACTCTCGAACGCGCTCGAGCAGATTGTTGACGGGCTGAACACGGGCACGTTCCGCGTCGCCGAGAAGATCGACGGCACGTGGGTGACGCATCAGTGGTTGAAGAAGGCGGTACTGCTGTTCTTCCGCGTGCACGACAATCGCGTAATCGACGGCGGCGAAACGCGGTACTTCGACAAGGTGCCGATGCGCTTCACCGGCTACACCGATGCGCAGTTCAGGCAGGCCGGTATCCGCATCGTGCCGCCGGCCGTGGCGCGCACCGGCAGCTATCTCGGAAAGAACGTCATCATGATGCCGTCCTACGTGAACATCGGCGCTTACGTCGATGACGGCACGATGGTGGACACCTGGGTGACGGTCGGTTCGTGCGCGCAGATCGGCAAGAACGTTCACCTCTCGGGCGGCGTTGGCATCGGCGGCGTGCTCGAGCCGCTGCAGGCCAACCCGACGATCATCGAGGATGGCTGCTTCATCGGCGCACGCTCGGAAGTTGTTGAAGGCGTGATCGTCGAAGCCAACTCGGTGCTCGCCATGGGGACATTCATTAGCCAGAGCACCAAGATCTACGACCGTGCCTCAGGTGAGATCTCGTACGGCAGAGTGCCGGCGGGATCGGTCGTCGTGCCAGGCAGCCTGCCCTCGTCCGACGGCACGTACTCGCTATCGTGCGCCGTGATCGTCAAGCGCGTGGATGCCCAGACTCGAGCCAAGACGTCCATCAACGAGCTGCTTCGCTCGTGAGCGAAATCCAGCACGACACGCTGCAACTCGCGAAAGCGTTGATCGCGTGCCGCTCGATCACGCCTGCAGACGGAGGGGCCCTGGCGCTGCTCGCGACTCGTCTGACGGCGGCCGGCTTTCGGTGCGAGCGCCTCGACCGCGGATCGGTGAGCAATCTGTGGGCGCGATGCGGCGACTCGGGTCCGCTCGTCTGTCTTGCTGGCCATGTGGACGTGGTACCACCGGGTCCGATTGGAGAGTGGACGAACGATCCCTTCATACCCACCGAGCGTGACGGCGAGCTCTATGGTCGCGGCGCCGCGGATATGAAGAGCTCGGTTGCCGCCATGGTGACAGCCGCCGAACGCGTGGTGCGCGGCGGCAGCGGCGGATCGATCGCAATCCTGCTGACCTCCGACGAAGAAGGCGACGCCGTGGACGGCACCGCCGCCGTCGTCTCGATGCTGCGCGAGCGCGGCGAGACGATCGACACGTGCATCGTCGGCGAGCCGACGTCTACGGAGCGGTTCGGCGACACAATCAAGAATGGCCGCCGTGGATCGTTGAACGGCCGCCTGCGGGTGCGCGGTCAGCAGTGTCACATCGCCTACCCCGAGCGCGGCCGCAATCCGATCCACGACGCGACACCGGCGATTGCCGCACTCGTGTCAACGGAATGGGATCGCGGCAACGAATACTTTCAGCCCACCAGCTTTCAGATCTCCAACGTCCACGCTGGGACCGGTGCGAGCAACATCATTCCCGGCACGCTGGATGTGGCGTTCAACTTTCGGTTCTCGCCTGAGTCAACCGCGCAGGTCGTGCAGGCTCGTGTGCGCGAGGTCCTCGACCGCTGCAACCTACAGTACGAGCTCGAATGGACCGTGATCGGCGAACCGTTTCTGACGCGTCCGGGTCGGCTCGTTGATGCGTTGATTGCGTCAGTGGAGTCGGTCGCCGGCGTGCGCCCGGCGCTGTCCACCGGTGGCGGGACGTCAGATGGACGATTCCTGGCGAGGCTGGCGCGAGAAGTCGTCGAGTTCGGGCCGCTCAATGACTCGATCCACAAGATCGACGAACACGTTCACATTGCCGACCTCGAGCGGCTGTCAATGATCTACGAACGAACCGTGAAGAGACTTTGGGAGGCATTTGCTCGATCATAGGAACGTGGCCGGTGTCCACACTGCTCGAGTAGTGGCGAAAGCAATCGTCGTGCTGACGATGGTCGTGGCGAGTGCCTCGGCCCAGTCCGACCCGAAGACGACGATGCTCGCACGCGCTGGCTGGGACGCCCTTGCACGCAATGAGCCGCGCGAGGCGGCCAACGCCTTTCGCGAGGCGATCGCACGCGATCCGAGAAATGCGGATCTTCATTTCGGCGCAGGAACAGCTGCGTTCCTCGAGCGCCTCGACCAGGATGCACGTGCCGCGCTCGAGCGCGCACTCGGACTGGATCCCACGTTAGCCCGTGCGCGCGAGCTCCTCGGACTGGTGCTGTATCGAAGCGGCGATGTGCTTGCCGCCGTACGCGCGTACGAGGGCTTGCCGGCCGCGCCCGAATACGAACCGGCGCGCGTGAGGCTCGAGCGCTGGCGCCGCGAGGCCGATCTGCACAGCCGTATGACCAGCGTTGCCGGAGCGTGGTTCACAGTGTCGTTTGAAGGCGAGGCCGACGCTGAGCTGGCGGCGCGCGCGCTCGCCTCGGTCGAACGAGCCGCCGACCGCATCGGCCAAGTCCTCTCCGCCTATCCGATCCAGCCGATCTCGATCGTGCTCTACACGACCGAACAGTTTCGCGATATCACGAGGGCCCCGATCTGGGCGGGCGGCGCCTATGACGGTACGGTGCGAGTCCCGATGCGCGGTGCGCTCGCCAACCCGCAGGAGTTGGATCGCGTGCTCGCGCACGAGTACACGCACGCGCTCGTGCACAGCCTCGCTCCGCGAAACGTTCCCGCGTGGCTGCACGAAGGACTGGCCGCAGCACTGGAAACCGACCTCGATCAGGTGAGCGGCGCCGCTATTCGTGAGCCACTGCCCGCCGGTGCTCTTGCCGCATTGCAGACGTCATTCGGCAGGTTCACAGGCGAGCAGGCCAAGCTGGCCTACGAGGCGAGCGCTCGCGCGGCTCGCCAGCTTCTCGACGAGGCGGGGGGATTTGCAGTCGCCAATCTCCTTCGCGATCTGGGACAGGGCGTCGATTTCAATGAGGCGTTTCTGCATCGGATTCAGCGGCCGTTCGAGTCATTCGACGCCGATCTCTCAACGCCCCGCTGATCCGTCGCTTCGCGGCAGCATCTTCGACGAGACGGAAACGCGATACAGTTTCTTCGGATGAAACTGATGCGCCTGGTCCCGCTGTTGGTAATGCCCGCAGGCCTGGCTGTCGCGCTTTCGGGCCGAACGGCCGCGCAATCGACTGAGCCCCTCGACAGCGCGACTTGCGGTTGCCCACGGTGGACGGGCGCGATCGCGTTGGCATGGACGTTTCGATGACGCACGCGGACGAGGTGCTGGACAGCCGTCTCAAGACGCTGCTGCCCACCGAGTACCAAGAGACGTACGAGCAGATCGAGCCGAAGCCGATGCGATCCGCTGGCTTGAAGTACGACGCCGACGGCCAGGTCGCGTGGGATCAGATCTGGGGAAGTTTTTGCGATCTGGCAATGGCGGGCGGGCCGCCGCACAAAGGCCGGCTGCTCGAACCCGGCACGCAGGCCGACATCGATGCGGCATTCGATCGCTACGACGAGGTCGCCGAAGAGATCTGCCGCGGCATCAGGATGGTCAGCGGACTTCGCGCCTATGTCGCGCCGGATCCAGGCTGGATCTGCGTGACGTGTCACGGCGATGCGATGGCCGGCTGGCTCGTGCGCGCGATCGCCATGGAGAACGTCGCCGTGCGTCGTCGCGGCGCGATTCTCGAACTGCCGGTGTCGCCGCACTTCCGCCTCGAGAAGGAGATCAAGAACGTCATCACCGTGATCGCCAAGACGTGTCACTACTGGTTGGGACACATTCCTGCAGATCAGCAGCGGGCGATCGCCGATCTATTCAACGTGATGGCAATAGAATCGCCACTCATCGAGCCCGAGCTCTCGAGTGCCGGCGCGGCGAAGAGTCGCGACCTGGTCTTGCATCTCGCCGAACAGATTCACCACGCGACCGGGCTCCAGCCCTCGTCACAGCGCTACCCAGGCTGGCTCGGCCTCGAGTGCCCGAGCGTCCGGTGTGCGGTGTGGATGATGCGCGCGCTGGTCGCGAGCAACATTCTCTCGCGGCGTGAGGATGCGGTGCTCTTCGTGCCGGTCAACCCGTCCACCGATCCGCGGGGCGCATTCGTCGCCGACGCAGTGCTGCGGACGCATCAATGCGCCTCGGCGAAGGGAATTGGCTGAGTTTTTGAGCGCGCCGCGCCGCTGAACTGCCACTAGAATCCCTGCATGCCTGCTTCGATTGACCGTCGCCACTTCATCGCCGCTCTGCCTGCGCTGGCCCTCGCACCCAGAGTGCTGGCCCAGATGCCCGCGAAGTTCCGCGTCAACGGCTTGAGTCAGATCACGCTGACTGTTTCGGATGTCGCGCGATCACTCGACTTCTATCAGGGGCTATTCGGCATGCCCGTGCAGGCGCGTCAGGGATCCGACGTGCTGCTGCGCATCGGCAGTGGCCCACGGTTCATCGCGCTGCGTCAGGCCGCCGCGGGCGAGAAGCCCAGCATCAGCGCGCTCGGCTTCGGTGTACAGGATTTCTCGATCGATCGCGCGGTGCAGACGCTCACGGCGAACGGCTTCACTGCCGCACCTGCAGGTGCGCAGAAGCCCGCACCGAAGCAGACAGTCATTCGTACGCGGCGCGCCAATGAGGGCGGATCGCCGGATGGCAGCACCCGCGATTTGTTCGCCGCCGATCCGAGCGGCATCGTGTTTCAGTTGCACGACGTGAACTACTGCGGCGGCAGCGGCGCGCTTGGCACCATGTGCGCGAGGCCCGAGCCATCCTCAAAGAAAGGCATCATCGCCCTCAAGGACACCAGTCACTTCACGATCGCGGCGAGCGATCCGACGACCGTGCAGATGTATCTCGACCTGTTCGGCTTCAAGCCGATGGTGTATCAGGCGCAGACGCCCGCATGGCAGGTCGGCAATGGCGTTCACTTCCTGATGTTCATCGGCGGCGGCGGTCCGACGCGCGGCGGCGCTGCCGGTGCTGCTGCGCCTCCGCCCGGCGGGCGTGGTGGCGGTGCGCCCGGAGGCGCCCCTGCGCGCGCGGCCGGGATTGATCATGCGTGCGTGGCGATGGAGAACTTCGATTCTGCAGCGGTCACCAAGCTGCTCGTCGGCCACGGACTCAAACAGCAGGAAGGACAGGGACGTACGCCGCTCGTCACCTACATCTCGCTGCGCATGCCGAATCGCGGCGGCGCGGAAGGCGGCACACCCGAGCTGTACTTCACCGACCCGGACGGGCTCGCGATTCAGCTGCAGGACGTGAAGTATTGCGGTGGCGGGGGATATCAGGGCGAGCTCTGTCCGGCGCTGCCTTCTGCATAGGTCTCGCGTTCAACTGCCGGACGTGGAATACTCCTCCGGCGGGGAATCGTGGGCGATGTGTGTGTTCGCTGCGGCCTTCCCGTAGACCGAACCCACATTCAGACGACGTCACTCGTTCGTCCGCGAGGTTTCCCGTGGTTCAACGCACTCTTCATTTTTTCGTGCTCGGCCTCGCGGTCGCGCTGCTGCCCGTAGCCGCACACGCGCAGGCGTCAATCGCTGGTGTCGTGACCGACGCGTCCGGCGCGGTGCTTCCCGGCGTTACAGTTGAAGCGTCAAGTCCCGCGCTCATCGAAAAGGCGCGCACGGTCGCCAGTGATGGCAGCGGCCGCTACCGGATCGAGGCGCTACGGCCGGGCGCGTATGTCGTCACGTTCACGCTGACCGGGTTCACGACGGTACGACGTGAAGCGATCGACGTCGTCGGTACGGCGACGACGACGGTGAATGCGGAACTGCGAGTGGGTGCGGTCAACGAGACGCTGACGGTCAGCGGTGCCGCGCCAACCGTGGATACGAGGAGCATCCGGCAGGAGCGCGTGATCAATCGCGAGCTCCTGGACTCGCTGCCATTTGGACGGACGCCGCAGACCGCGGCGCTGCTCACGCCCGGTGCATCGGCCGTCAGCACCTTTGGTGCGATCGAGATCGGCGGCACCAATATCATCATGACCGGCGGCGGCCTGACCAGTGTGCACGGCAGCCGCGGCGGCGATTCGCGCGTCGCGATTGATGGCCTGTCGACGTCCGGCGCAGAAGGTGAAGGGGCGTTCGCGAACCTTCTCGCCAACATCGGCCTGGCGCAGGAGGTGACGGTGAACTACGCAGCCGGCACCGCGGAACAGGGACTGGGTGGTGTGCAGACGAACATCATCCCGCGCGAAGGCGGCAACGATCTCAAGGTGTCGTTCTTTGGCAGCGGCACGACGTCATCGCTGCAGGGCGACAACTATTCGCAGGAACTCAAGGATCGCGGCCTGCGCACACCTAACGGGATCAAGGAGACCTACGACGTGAACCCGGCGGTCGGCGGGCCGATCGCGCGGGCCAAACTTTGGTTTTTCTCGAGCGGCCGCTGGGTGAAGAACGCGAACTACGTCGGCGGGATGTTCTACAACCGCAACGCGGGCAACCCCGCCGCATGGACCTACGATCCGGCGACCGATCGGCGCGCGTTTTCCGATGCGTCGCAGCCCAGCCGCAGCATACGTCTGACGTGGCAGGTGACGCCGAAGAACAAGATCAGTGGCTTCTACGACAGCCAGAATCGTTGCCAGTGTCCCAATCCCGCGGCGACGATTGCCCCGGAAGCCACATCACCAGGCGTGGCTGGCAACCTGCTCTACAGTCCGCTCGACATGTTGTCGTTCGGATGGACGGCGCCGTTGACCAGCCGTCTGCTCGTCGAAGCGCGTTCGGGCACGCGCCGTGAGAGCTACACCTTCGATCCGGAGGATCATCCGTACGTCAATTTGATCAACGTCACGGAGCAGCTCGGCATGATTCCGGGACTGAGCTATCGCGGCGGCGGAATTGGTGCGGCGAATCAGCCATATTTGGATACGGACGGTCTGACCTGGAACACCGTTGGCTCGGTGGCCTACGTCACTGGCAGCCACTCGTTGAAGGTGGGGTTCAGCAACCTCTGGAACAGACGCTTCAACCACTGGGAGCAACGGCGTGCACAGATGGTCGAGCCGGCGTCTGACTATCTCGCCTACCGCTTCAGCAACGGCGTTCCCAATCAAATCACGCAGCGCGCATCGCCTTATGAGCGGCTCGTGAAGCAGCCGTTCGATCTGGGGATCTACGTGCAGGACGCGTGGACGCATCGACGGCTGACGCTGAATGCTGGCCTGAGGTTCGATCACTACAGCAGTTACGCGCCCGAAACGCACCTGGGGCCGGCGACCCTCGTCCCTGCGCGCGACATCACGTTCCCCAAGACTCAGATGCTGTCGTTCAAGGACATCTCGCCAAGGCTCGGCGCCACGTTCGATCTGTTCGGGACGCAGAAGACCGCACTCAGGATTGGGCTGAACAAGTACACACAGGCGCTCGGCACGCAGGTGGGGTTCATGAACGGCACGCTCGATCCGGTATCCAGCCTGGCGCTGTTCGTCACACGCTCGTGGAACGACAGCTTCTTCCCCGTCGGGGATCCGCGGCGCGGGAACTTCGCACCGGATTGCGATCTGGTGAACGTGCAGGCCAACGACGAGTGCGGGATCGTCTCGGATACGAACTTCGGCAAGCCGACGCGCAGCACCACCTCCGATCCGAAGACGACGAGCGGGTGGGGACATCGGCCGTATCAGTGGGAGTTCTCGGCCTCGATCGATCATGAGCTGATGCCGAGGGTCTCAACCTCGTTCGGCTATTTCCGTCGCACGTTTGGCAACTTCACCGTTGTCGACAACCTCGCGTTAGGAGCGTCTGACTTCGGCACATTCTCGGTGACGGCGCCGGCGGATCCCCGACTGCCGGACGAAGGAGGCTACACGATCAGCGGTTTCAAGGATCGCAACCCAGATACCGTCACGCGGCCGGCTGATAACTACGTGCGTCTCGCGAGCGACTACGGCGACCAGTCGCAGGTCTGGAGCGGCGTCGACTGGTCAGTGAACGCCCGGATGATCTCGGGCGTGACCGTGAGCGGCGGGCTGAGTACCGGCCGCACTGAAACCGACAACTGCGAGATTCTTGCGCAGGTGCCGGAAGCCGGGTTGTTCGGCGCGCCGTATTGTCATCAGGTCACCAACTTCCTCACGGACGTGAAGCTGCAGAGCGCCTACACGGTGCCGCGTATCGACGTGCTTCTCGGCGTCAGCTACCGCAACAGCCCGGGGCCGCAGATCGCCGCGAACTATGTCGCCACCAACGCCGCGGTGCAGCCCTCGCTGGGCCGGCCGCTGGCTGGCGGCGCCGCGAATGTGACCGTCAACCTCGTGGAGCCGGGCATCCTGTTCGGCGATCGCCTCAATCAGCTCGATGTGCGGATTGGCAAGGTGCTGCGGGCGAGACGCGTGCGGACGGTGATCAGCTTTGATTTGTACAATGCGTTCAATGGCAATCCGGTACTGACCGAGAACGCGGCGTATCGCGACAGCACGATCAGTGGCTGGCGAATTCCGACGTCGATTCTGCCGGCGCGATTCGCCAAATTCGGCGTGCAGGTGGATTTCTAATGAGCATGATGACTATTCGACACCTGCGGTCTCGTCTCGTGGTGGCAGCGTGCCTGGCTCTCACCGCAGCGACTGCCGTTGGTGCGCAGGGACAAGGCCAGCAGGCGTCGCCGCCGCCCCCGCCGCAACTGTCGGCGCTCTCGAAGGCCAACCTCGCGAAATCCCGGCCCACGCCGCCGTTCGATCTCACTGGCATGTGGCAGCACGATGGGCGAGCCAACACCTGGCGCTTCGTTCCGGAGACGTTCAAGCTGACACCAGCGGCGCAGGTTCACTACGACCTCGGCGTGAAGGCGCTGAAAGACGGCGGCGTCTACCGCGACGACATCGGACAGTGCTGGCCGGCAGGGATGCCGCTCATCATGACCAGAGTGTGGCCGATCGCGATGGTGCAGCTGCCAACGGTGATTTACATGATCAGCCACTTCGAGAACAGTGTGCGGATCATCTATCTCGACGGCCGCCAGCACACCGATGCCGATATCGTCGTGCGGACCTTCAACGGTGAATCGATTGGGCGCTGGGAGAGTGACACGCTGGTCGTGGACACCAAGTACTTTCCCGGTCATCACCACTGGATGGATCAGGGCGGCGCGTCGGTGCCGGTCAGCGAGGACATGCACATCATTGAGCGCTTCAAGATGAGGCCCGACGGGGGCATGGACATCGAGTACCAGATGACCGATCCGAAGAACTGGGAAGGCGAGTGGAAGATGACCAAGACCTTCCGCCGCCGTGAAGAAGTCGATATTACTGAGGTCCAGTGCCTGCCGGACTTGAACGATCATCTGCCGGCCACTCGATCGAAGAACCTGGTGAAGTAATGGATGCATCTCGATCGCAGGAGACCGTCATGCAACGCTCAGTCCTCGCATCTCTCGCGCTCGTCGCGGCGCTCGCTGCGTCCGCTGCGGCGCATCACTCACCGGTCATGTTCGATCGCTCGATCTCGAAGACGCTCGTCGGCACGGTCGTCGAGTTCGCATGGACCAATCCTCACGCCTCGATTCAACTCGACGTGCAGAACGAGAGCGGCAGCGTCGATCGCTGGGGCGTTGAGTTGGGAAGTCCGCAATCGATGGCGCGGAACGGCTGGCGCTCGAACATCATCAAGACCGGCGACAAGGTGACCGTCGTCGTCAACCCCCTGAAGAGCGGAGAGTTCGGCGGCATTTTTGTGTCGATGACGCTGGCTGATGGCCGCAAGCTCGGGGGCCGCGCCGTCGAATAGTCGAACGTCTGCCACTCACGCGTGGCTCAGGCGTCGATACTTCGGAGGCACCACTTCCAGAACCAGTCGCCGACAAACCAGCACACCGTGCCGTGGAGGTTTCGGCGATCGCGCGGATACGCGTGTTCTGCAGCTCCGCACCGCTGCTGCGTAGCCCGGAAATCGCCGAAGCGATCACCTGATCAGCTCGCCTCGGGCTCGGTGTGCACGAGAACGGGCGGTTCGCGCTCCTCGTGGCCGCAATGTGAGCACGTCCACGCGTAGATGTCTGGTAGCCGGCCGGGGTGAGCCGCCTGAGCTGGGGACGCGAAGAGGCTGTTAGCGACACGCTCGTATACCGCCGTCATCTGTCCGCATTCGCTGCACGGCCTCACGTCTCCGGCTTTCGGAAATTCACTCACCTGTGCCATGGGACTCCTCCAGCGATGAAATTGCCTGCAAGTCGTGGCGCAGTCCGAGGCACGACGCTTGCGAAGCGTGTCTCGTCACACGGAGCGGAGGTGGACGTATGCGCTTCTCACTTCTGGAACCCGAGTTCGGCTGGGGCGAAAAGGACGAGCCCGGTCCGCAGACCGAAGACTCGCGTGAGCGCGGTTTCATTCGAGACAAAGACGCGGACGAGAAGATGGGACAGTCCGCGAGTCTCGATCTCGATGACGTCGGCGATGTGGCCGATGAGGGGCCGGGCCGCCGCGGCTAGGACTGACCCGAGGACAACACCCCGATTCTTTTCGACCTGAACGGCGCGCGAGCGGATCGTCTATTCTTTTCCGCATGCGCCAGTCTTCACGAACTGCCGGTCTGTTCGGCTCGGCCGCGGCCCTTGTCTCCGTCGTTGCGTTGGTCGTCGTATCCCCATCCGCGCAATCGCAGCGGTCTGCCGCCAATGATCCGTATCCGACCACGAGCTGGCCAACCAACGGCGGCAATCTCTACAACCAGCGGTACTCGTCGCTCAAGACGATCGATCGCAGCAACGTCGCACAGCTCAAGGGCGTGTGGCGCGCGCGACTGAACGGCTCCGGTACTGCCCCGCAGTACTCCGGTTTCGCGGCACCGATCGTCTACGAAGGCGTCGCCTACATCAGCACGGGCGCTAACGACGTGTTCGCACTGTCGCTCGACGGCGGCGAGATCCTCTGGCAGTACGAGGCGAAGCTCGATCCCAACATCACCTCAGTCTGCTGCGGCTGGAACAACAAGGGCGTCGCCGTCAGTGACGACAAGGTGTTCATCGGCCGGCTCGATGGCCAGCTCGTCGCGCTCGATCGATCGACGGGCAAGGTCGCGTGGTCGATCCAGGCCGAGCGCTGGCAGGAGAATTTTTCGATCACAGCGGCGCCGCTGTACGTCAGGCCGCTCCAAAAGGACCGGCCTGATTCGCTCGATGGCATGGTCCTTATCGGCTTTGCCGGCGGCGACCGCGGTACGCGCAGCCGGCTCAAGGGGTTCGACGCGAAGGACGGCCGTCTGATCTGGACCTTCTACACCATTCCAGGTCCCGGCGAGCCTGGCCACGACACGTGGCCGAAGGACAACGACTCGTGGAAGTACGGCGGCGCCGCGATCTGGCAGACACCGGCCGTCGATCTCGATCTCGGTCTGGTCTACTTCTCGACCGGCAATGCGGCACCCGATTACAACGGCGCCTTCCGCGCCGGCGACAATCTCTACGCCGCGTCGATGCTGGCCATCGAGCTCAAAACCGGCAAATATCTCTGGCACTTCCAGCAAGTGCATCACGACATCTGGGACTACGACGCCGTCAATCCTGTCGTCCTGATGGATGTCAACATCAACGGTCGCACGCGCAAAGCGATCGTCGAGGTGGGAAAGACTGGCTGGGCCTACATCCTCGATCGCGAGACGGGAAAGCCACTCATCGGCATCGACGAGAAACCAGTGCCGCAGGAACCGCGCCAGAAGACGGCGGCGACGCAGCCCTTTCCGCGCGGCGACTCGATCGTCCCGCAGTTCATCGAGATTGCGCCCGAGGGTCACGCGCTCGTGAACGACGGCCGCATCTTCACGCCGTTCGTCGGCGAGAATCCAACGCTTGTCGCGCCCGGTATCTGGGGCGGTGCGAGCTGGCCGCCGTCATCGTACGACCCTGTGCAGCAGCGGTTGTTCGTCTGTGCCTCGTCAGTGATCAATGGCTTCACCGGCGGCGGCGACGCGAAGTTCGCCGGCCCGACCAATGGCACGTCGTTCCTTGGCGGTGCGACGACGTTCACGCGTGTGGCGCGGACCGGCATCATCGCGGCGCTCGATGTGACGACGAACAAGCTGGCCTGGCGATATCAATGGCCGGAGCAGTGCTACAGCGGAACGATGGCGACGGCCGGTGGATTGTTGTTCGTCGGCCGCAGTGACGGCCGTCTCACGGCGCTCGATTCCGCGACGGGAAAGCCGCTCTGGGAATTCCAGACCGGCGCCGGCATGCATGCGCCGGTGAGCACGTTCGAGCACAAGGGCAAGCAGTACGTGCTGGCGTATTCGGCCGGCAGCGCGTTGATCGGCTCGGCGCGCGGCGACAACGTGTGGCTATTCGGTCTCGAGGGGAAGTTGGGTCCTGTCCAACCCGGCACGCCAGTATCACGCACTGCCGCAGCGACGCCCCCGGCAGACACTAGTGTCCGGCTTCCGCCTTCGCGTGAAGCTACGGCGGACCGCCGTAGCCTTGGCGGAGGCGGTCAGCCGGACCCCACGGCGGCTGCGACGACCGCACGTCGTGCGCCGGACCTGGTGGAAGGCAAACGCATCTTCACCACGAATTGCGCGGTGTGCCATGGCGACGATGGCAAGGGCGGGCACACTGGTGGCGCGCCGCTCGACAAGATGAGGGATCTCGACGCAGCGATTGCGACCGTGACCAACGGCCGAAACAACATGCCGTCGTTTCGGGGCGCGTTCACGCCGGAACAAATCCGCGACGTGAGTGTTTACGTCGTTGAAGCGTTAGCCGCAAAAGTGAACCGGTAATCGCGGAGGGCCTCGACATGAAATACGCAGTCTCGTTGAGTGTCGTGATCGCCTTGTGCCTGACGGGTTCCGTCGGCGTACGCGCGCACCACTCGGGATCCGAATACACGCAGACGACGGTCGAGATCGAGGGCACGCTGCTCGAGGTGGCCTGGCAGAATCCGCACGTCCATTTCTTCGTCCGTGCCAAGGACGCGAACGGCAACCTCGTCACCTGGGACATCGAGGCCAACTCGTTGAGCATTCTGCGTCGCACCGATGCGACGCCCGAAAACCTGAAAGTCGGCGACACGGTGAAAGTCGCTGGCGCTCCCTCGCGACGTGCGCCGAATCGCATGTGGGCGATGAACATTCTTGCCGCGAATGGACGCGAGATCGTGCTTGGCCCGGGAGCGCCGCCGCGTTGGACGAAGAACGCCCTCGGTTCGAAGTCAACCTGGTTCGAAGGCGGTACGGACGCGAACAAGACGGCCGGCATCTTTCGCGTGTGGAGCACGAAGTTCAACGAGCCGGGCGGCTTGTGGCGGCGGGACTATCCGCTGACCGACGCCGCGAAGCAGGGGCGCGCGTCGTTCAATCCGCTCACCGACAGTGTGGCTCCCGGCTGCCGGCCGAAAGGCATGCCAACGATCATGGAGCAGCCCTATCCACTGGAGTTCGTGAAGAAGGGCGACACGATACTCCTTCGCCTCGAGGAGTACGACACAGTTCGCACGATCGTCATGACACCCGATGCGAAGTTCAATGCGCTGCCAAAAACGCTCCTCGGTCGATCGAAGGGAGTCTGGGATGGCGATACGCTGGTCGTCACCACCGACCGAATCGATTGGCCGTACATCGATCCCAGTGGGATCCCGCAAGGCCCGTCATCGTCGATCGTCGAGCGCTTCACTCCGACGCGTGACGGCACTCGTCTCGGCTACACGATGACGATCACGGATCCCGCCACATTCACCGCCCCCCTGGAGTTGAAGCGATCGTGGGTGTGGCGCCCCGGCGAGACCGTCAAGCCGTACAACTGCATCGAACGGAGTCGGTAGAGAGGCTGCTGGCACTACGAGCCGGAGTGTGCCTATAATGTAGGCACGATGGCTGAAGTCCTCGGGACATTTGAACAGGCAGTGCTCCTCGAAGTCCTGCGGTTGCGCGACGAGGCATATGGTCGCGCGATTCTGAAGGCGGTACAGGAGCGGCTCGAGCGAGAGCTGGCTGCGGGTGCCGTTCACGCCACACTCGAACGGCTCGAGAGCAAAGGCTTGCTTTCGTCGCGTCTGGGGCCAGGCACCGATATACGCGCGGGACGGGCGCGACGGTTCTACCGCGTGCAGCCGGCCGGGGTCCGCTCCCTCAATGATGCACGCCGGACCTTCAACAACATCTGGCGCGGCATAAAGTGGCCGGTCACGGCCCGAGAGAGTTTATGAAAATGCCTCATTCGGATGCGCGGCCGCCGCGTTGGGCCGAAGCGATGCTGCGCTTGCTCCTCAAACCCGACGATCGAGAGACCGTGTCTGGCGATCTCCTCGAGGAGTATCGCGAGACGATCGTACCAGCGCGTGGGCGTGGCGCCAACTACTGGTACTTCCGGCAAGTCGCGTGGTATCTGTTGCGGGCGAGTTGGCAGTGGGGTGCGTTGATGGGAGCGGCACTGGTGTTCCGCTACCTGCTCGACACGCTCGTTCCACCAAGCGATTACCGCATGCGGGCCGCTGTCTTGAGCTGGACTATCCTGGTCGTGTGTATGCTGGCGAGTTTCCGCGTCGCCTGGCGTACGCGTTCGATCCGAGCCGGCGTGCTCGCCTCGACTGCTGCCGCGACGATCGCCGCCGTGGTCAGCATCGTCGGTGCCGCGATACTGCTGGCCATATGGCACGAGCCGGCGACGCTCGAAGAATGGCGCCGAAGCGGCGGTATCGACGAGGCCTTAGTCGATGTCCCGCTGAAACTGATTGGCTTCGGAATCACACTGGGCATTTTGGGTGGCGCGCTTGGCAAAGGCGTTACGAGTCGCGTCACCTTAGGCGGAGAGCGTGTGCGCCGATGATCAGATGCGAGTCGCCGAATTCGTGCCAGAGATATCCGATCTCCCTCGCTTCCGCGTACGCGCGTCCGAGATGACGCTCGTCGCCGCCGGCCGCGTAAACGACGCACTCGAGCATCGCCAGGTGCGTGGAAATCGGCTCGTGAAGGCCAGTGATGATCGCGTTGACGACGCGAAGTGGTCGATCGTCTGTGATGACGAGACTCGTCCAACCCTCGCCCGCCGCGGTCGTGCCGCGCTCGTCGGTGACAGTCTCGAGCGCGCGAACGACGGTGGTACCGACCGCGACGATGCGGTGTCCGCTACGCCTGGCGGCGTTGACCCGCTCCGCTGTTTCAGGTGACACGCGATAGAACTCCTCGTACGGTGGTTCATGGTCTTCGAGACTGGCCACGCCCGTGTGCAGCACCACTGGCGCGATCTGGATGCCGGATGAAACCAGCCGCGTCACCAGTTCAGGCGTGAACGGCCGGCCCGCCGACGGCATTTCGGCGCTCCCTATCTCGTTCGCAAACACCGTCTGATACATGGACGAGGGCCACGGCTGCTTCACGTAGCCGTAGCGAATCGGGAAGCCGTACTGCGCGAGATACTCCGAAACTCTATCGGGAACGACGAGCGCCGCCATCCACAAACGAGAGGCAGCGTCGAGGGACGTGACCAGCGGATACGGAGCGAGGAGTGTCGCCTGTCCACCGCCGGGAAGTCGCAGCGTTGTGCCGGCACGCACGTGACGGCAGGGGAGCGATGCCACTGCACCCGGAACGCGCACCTCCACGGTCCAGAATCCGCCCGGCAAGCGCGTCGAGACATGTACCTCGAATTTCTCACCGTCGGCGGCGACGGCGTTGAGCGCGGCGTTCATCGTGCCGCTCGTGTTGACGACGAGCAGATCGCCTGAATCAAGCCACCGCGGCAGATCGCTGAAGCGGACGTGCGCGATCGCATCCCTCGCCAGGTCCGACACAAGGAGGCGCACGCCATCGCGAGGCAGACCTCTGGCTTCTGGTGGCTCGGCGGCTTCCAGCTCTGATGGCAGGGCGAATGCCTTGACTACGCCGGCTGATGCCATGGTGCGTCCTGTTGTTGCGCGACGTATCGCTGCGCGCGAATCGCCTCATGATCCTGATCGAAGAGCCAGCGCCAGAACGGCGCGGTCACCTCCGGCAGCGGCCGATCGGAGATGTCCTCACCCGGGAAGGCCTCCTGATGCATGCGCGTGCGCATGTCGCCCGGATCGACGAGGACAGCCGAGACTCCCTGGTCGAGCAGTTCGACGGCCAGCGTCCTGGTCAGGAGTTCGAGTGCGGCCTTGCTCGCGCCGTACGGACCCCAGCCGGGATAGGCGCCGTTTGCCGCGTCGCTGGTGATGTTGACGATAAGCCCGTGACGCGCGGCGAGGAGTGGCAACGCGAGCTGGATGAGCGCGATTGGCGCGCCGGCATTGACCGGAAACACGCGGCCGAAGCGCTGGACGTTGAAGGCCATCAACGGACCGATTGCGCCCAGTTCAGACGCGTTGTTCACCAGCACGTCGAGACCGCCCAGCTCGCCAGCCGTGTCGATCCATCGTCGCCGAACGGCGGCATCCGTGACGTCGCCGGCAATTGCCACGATCCGACGCGGCTGTTGAGCGAGCCGATCGCGGGCGCGGTCGAGCGCCTCTTTGTCCCGAGATCCAATGACGAGGTCGTAGCCTCGCTGGGTCAGCACACGGGCGATCACCTCGCCGAGGCCGCGGCTTGCTCCCGTCACCAACGCCACCCGATTCGCTTCAGTCATGCGTACAGGCTCCAACTTCAAGTGCACTTGAAGTCAAGCGGAAAGTGCGGCAAGCTGGGACTGTGAGTGATGTCTTAACGATCAGCGAGGTGGCAAGTCGCAGCGGTGTGGCACCGTCTGCGTTGCGGTTCTACGAGGAGCAGCGTTTGATCCACTCGGAGCGCAACAGCTCAGGCCATCGACGTTACTCCCGTTCGGTCCTGCGTCTTGTGGCGTTCATTGTCTTTGCCCAGAAGGTCGGGTTGTCACTCGACGAGATCCGCGCAGAGCTCGCCAAGCTGCCGCGGCATCGCGTGCCCGAGCGCGCCGACTGGGCGAAGCTGTCGGGAGAATGGAGAAGCCGGATCCGGGCGCGGATCGCCGAGCTCGAACGGCTCGAAGCAGGTCTGACTCAGTGCATCGGCTGCGGCTGTTTATCGCTCGGTCGCTGTGCGTTGGCCAACCCGGGCGACCGCGCGGCACGTCGCGGTTCCGGTCCACGGTATTGGATGGAAGGACGTGACGGCCGCTAGAATTTCGGCTTGTTCTGATCCCCTTTCTCGATTTGATTGCGCCGACCCTGATCGGCGGCCGCATTATTTGCGTTCCCCGTCGCGATCGCGGCCTTCAACGCGAACGGCAGATTCACGAGCTCGACGGTGTACGCCGCGAGGAGTTCCGAGCCGCCTCGATTGAGCATCGCCGTCACGGCAAAGAACGAACGGAAACAGTTTTGT